>CAYMFQ010000003.1:14028-19167 GCA_964389335.1 uncultured Granulosicoccaceae bacterium | reverse complement strand
CCTGCACGCATGTAAGTAATTGACAGAGTCCGAGACCAGGCGTGAGACAAAGCCTGAGCTGTGCCCGCGCGCGCTATCTATAATACTCGAATAACGAAATGGGAGTTTCTGATTGTGTTGAAAAGTATGACGGCGTTTAGTCGGCAGGAGGAAGTTAACCAATGGGGCACCATTGTGTGGGAAATACGATCGGTCAACCATCGTTATCTCGATTTGTCGATACGCATTCCGGAAGAACTGCGCAACATTGAGCCACAGGCGCGTGATCTGCTGAATGCCAGTTTGAGTCGTGGCAAAGTCGAGGCGACGCTGCGATACAAGGCTGGCGAACTGGCCGGTGGCGAAATTGTTGTGAATCAGGCGCTGGCACAACAACTGGTCGGAGCCGCGCAGTCGGTACAGGCGATAACCGGAGACAGTGCCGCGCTGTCGCCGATTGATGTGCTGCGCTGGCCTGGCGTGGTAGGGCAAGCAGAAAAAGATCTGGGTCCACTACAGCAGAAGGTGCTGGCGCTGCTGTCCATGACCATTACTGACTACCTTGAAACACGTGGTCGCGAAGGTGCAAAGACAGCCACCATGCTAAGCGAGCGCTGTGATGGCATAGAGAACATTGTGGCACGTGTCCGGGAGCTTCGGCCTCAGGCGATAGAGCGTCAGCGCGCCAAGCTTATCAGTCGCATCGAGGAACTCGATACAGATCACGACAACGGCCGCCTCGAGCAGGAACTGGTATATGTGGCACAACGGCTGGATGTCGACGAGGAACTTGATCGGCTGACTGCCCACCTCAGTGAGTTGCGCGATATCCTTCAGCGCGATGAACCAGTAGGTCGACGTCTTGATTTTTTGGTGCAGGAGTTTAACCGCGAGGCCAACACACTGAGTTCAAAGTCTGCCGATGCTGAAACCACTGCGCTCTCGGTTGACTTAAAAGTGTTAATCGAGCAAATGCGAGAGCAGGTTCAGAACATTGAGTGAGCGCAGGTCTGCAGCGGTAAAAAAGACCAGCGCTACATCCTCAGAGGTTGATTCTGCCGGCGCCGGGATGGTTGCCGCCATGGCGAGTAAAAAGCATCCGATAGAAACACTGGTAACAACCCTGCCGCTGGTGATGCTGCTGGCAGGTCTGGCATTTTATTTTTTAAATGAACGCAGACAGGTTGATGGTCAGATTCTGTTCGACCAGATACAACAGTTTGACGGTGAATACTCTGGTATCAGTCAGCAAAGCGACAAGCCTGATGCTCAGCGTATCGTTTGGATACAAACGCCTGCACGATTGCGCGGTGGACGTGTGGATTACCAACAGGCGCAACAACTTAAGACGTTATCAAATGGTGATCCGATTTCTGTTTGGGCGGCACCAAAAATTGCCGGCTCGAATACTCTGTGGGTGGTGAAGGTCAGCAGCGATGGAGAACCACTGTTCGATATTTCACCGGTGGAACCAGCCGGGCCGAGTGAAAAATAGCAACGGCTGTTCGGCACTATACGAACACCCTGCGTCAGTTTAACTGCCTTCCTGCAAAAACAGCAGGCTCTGATAGCCAATAAACACCGCAAGCAGCGCAAACCCTTCAACACGATTGATGCGACCATTGTTGCCGCGCCAGGCAACACAGAAAACCCACAGGCAAATGGTCAGGCCGATGTGCACAATGGCGTCGCGGTTTCGCACCATGGCATCAAGGTCGCCCGGTCCAATCAACGCAACCACCCCGATAACTGCCAGCGCGTTAAACAGATTTGAACCGACCACACCGCCAATAGCCAGTCCAAACTCGCGTCGCATTATTGCCGCAACAGTGGCCGCCAGCTCCGGCAGACTGGTACCGACGGCGACAATCGACAAGCCAATCATTAATTCACTGACGTTGGCGGCACGTGCAATTTCAACGGCCCCCCACACCAGTGCACGGGAGCTGACCAGCAGCACCAGCAATGCGGCAAGCGTGATGATCGACTGTCGCATCATCGACGTGTTTTCATCGAGGTGCTCGTCAAATTCGGTAGCGAGCATGTCGTCGGGTTCTTTTTTGCCCTGATATACCAGCCAGCCAAGGCAGAGCATCAACACACCGATATAAGCGATGCCATCGGTGCGTGACAGGTGCAGATCCAGTAGCAGCAGCGTGGAAAACACCACCACGCACAGCAATAACGGGATTTCGCGACGGAGCACGCGGGATGACACCGGTATCGGCAGCAGCAAACTGGAAAAGCCGAGGATCAGAGCAATGTTGGCGATGTTCGAGCCGACCGCATTACCGATCGCAATAGCGGAGTTGCCACTGCTGGCTGACATGACACCAATCAGAATTTCCGGCGCCGATGTGCCAAAGCTGACGATAGTCAGGCCTATCAACAACGGCGACAGGCCAAACTGATAGGCGACAGCACTGGCGCCCTCAACAAATTTGTCGGCGCTGTAAGCCAGCAGTGCGAGGCTGACGACGATTGTGAAAACCGGTAGTAGCAAGGTCATCGTGTGGTTGTTAAAACTTCCAGGTGATAGACGTCAGAGCGTCGATGCGGCAGAAACCTGAAGCGTCGGTTGCACGCCGTTTGCGGTCGGACTGCTTACCCGGTGGGCGACAGTTACTCAGCTCAGCCTGCGTTTTTTGCGCCGGCGCACCACGGGATCCTTTCAGGCGGCTGCCGCGTTTAACGCGCGACTCCTGAACCCCAGGCTTGCAGCAAGCCCCGGTTGATTGTCGGCCAGCCGCAGTTCTGCCCCATGCATGCGTGCCACCGCCTGTACCAGACTCAGCCCCAGCCCATTGCCCGGTGACTTGCGCTCGTGCTCAAGTCGTACAAAGCGCTGCAGCACGCGGTCGCGCTCGTGACGTGGGATGCCTGGCCCGTTGTCGGTCACCGTAATGGTGAACTCATCATCATTACCCACGAGGTAAATACCGACAGCGCCGGTTACACGCGTGTATTTGATGGCGTTGTCGAGCAGGTTGGTGATCGCCTGTGCCAGCAGATGGCGATTGCCGTAAAACAGCGGGTTAGAGTCAATCTGTTCGATAAAATTCAGATTGGCATCCTCGGCTACGGCGCCATAAAGCTCGGCAATTTCGGCAGTCAGATCACCCATCCTGACATATTCCCACTCGGTTTTATCCAGCCCTGCCTCGAGCCTTGCGATGCTTAGCATGGCGTTAAAGGTGTGGATCATGCCATCGGCTTCGTTAATTGATGACTCAATAGTGTCGCGGTACTCATCGTCACTGCGATTTTCCAGCAGCGTTACCTCCAGACGATTGCGCAGGCGCGTTAACGGGCTGCGGAGATCATGTGCAACGTTGTTGGTGACCTGCTGCATGCTCTCCATCAGATCCTCAATTCGAGTGAGCATCTGGTTAATTTTGACTGCAATTGCATCGAACTCGTCACGCCGTTCGGTCACCGGGATACGCCGCGACAGCGCACCGGACATGATTTCACCGGCGGTTTTGTTCACTGAGGCAATGCGTCGCAGCACGCTCATACTCATCCAGATACCGCCAAGCACCGCAAATATCAGGGTAATGACCGTGGCACCAACCACCAGTGCAAAGGTGTAATCGAGCAGGGCTTTTTCATCGCTGACCTCGTGTCCGATGGTCAGTTTCAACCCGTTTGAGAATTGTGTCTGCGCGACCCGTACCGGCAACAGTGTGCGCGGGCTGTCGGCTGGCAGATCAACCACTTCACCCATCGGCTTGGTGCTGTGCGTGCGCACGGATTTGATCCGCAGCGGCCATTCCTGTTCGCTGCCCTCGGTTATTTCACTGCCTTCGCTCTCAAGGTAGTAAAAGCGACCGTAGGTATCGACCTGATTGCGTTGCTGAATCGCGTCGAGTAGTTCCGTCAGTGCGCCGGACTTGTATAAATTTACGAGGAAGTCGGTTTCCAGGCGCAGCCTGGCGTCTACCTGCGATTCGATTTCGTCGCGCAGCGACCAGTAAATAAAACCGAGGGTGACCGCAGAAAAAAGACTGAAGAGCGCCGCATAGATAATCGTGAGGCGAAATGCAGTGGTGCTGAACAGGCGGATATCCATCATAGCGTGTCGTGCGGGTTGAGCAGCGGGCAGTAGTACGACACGGTCACACGCAAAATGTTATCCGTGATAAACAAGTGGCCCGCAATTGCGGGCCACAGCATAGCTTGCCTGGCGCAGGCGCCGTGGCATGAGGTGAGGCTGAAGAGTTAGCCCTCCACCAGCTTGTAGCCGGCGCCTCGGACGGTGTGCAGCAGTGGTTGTTCGAAATCCTTGTCGATTTTGCTGCGCAGCCGACTGATTTGAACGTCGATAACATTAGTTTGCGGATCGAAGTGATAGTCCCACACATTCTCCAGCAGCATGCTGCGGGTGACAACCTGGCCTGCATGACGCATTAGATACTCAAGCAGTCGAAACTCACGTGGCTGCAGGTTGATGTTGCTGCCTGCGCGCGTCACTTTGTGTTTAAGCAGATCAAGTGTCAGATCTGCGACACGCAATGTTGTCACCGCGTTTTCAGGTTGTGCGCGTCGCGCCAGTGCCTGCAGTCGAGCGTGTAGCTCGGACAGTTGGTACGGCTTGGTAAGGTAGTCGTCGCCGCCGGCACGCAAGCCGGTAACGCGCTCATCGACATCATCCAGTGCACTCAGGATCAGCACCGGCGTGTTATCGCCGCCCCGACGCAGGTCTTCGATCATGGAAATGCCATCTTTGCGAGGCATCATTCGGTCGATCACCATTGCATCGTATGCGTTTGTCTTTGCGTAGCTCAGACCTGACTCGCCGTCATCGGCGTGATCAACCGCATGGCCGATCTCGTTAAGGCCCTTGACGAGATAACTCGCCGCCTCCATATCGTCTTCAACTAGTAGTATGCGCATGTATTAAACTCTTACCAAAGCGGTGCAGCGACGCTGCATAGGCGCCGTGTTAAACCACGCCGAGTTAAACCACAGAGTAGACGGCGGAGATCCATCGTGATCTCCAAATCGTTCAACTCTGGATGAATACCGGATGTATCAACCCGAGTCAGGAACCAGTGACTGGCAATGCCGGTCATACCAGGCTCAGTTGTTACACGTTGTGTCATGAACCCGTGCTACGTTTCTGTGCCGTTGCTACAAGAGCGTTGCTACAGAGCGTTG
>CAYMFQ010000003.1:0-13928 GCA_964389335.1 uncultured Granulosicoccaceae bacterium | reverse complement strand
CACTGAGCATTGCCACGAGAGCATGCTACAAAGCAATGTTACAAACTGTCCGCAAATCAGTGCACGCAGACCGGTCAGTAGTATAACCGCGGGGAAACCCCGAGTGGTTGTGATACCACTGACACGCCGGACAATTGTTGACTGCCTGTACTGATTACTTGCACCGACCGTTAGCGTTCCATTATCCATTTGTCATCCAATGACTCAGGAGCCTGAAATGACTGTAGGTTTCAAACACCCGACTAGAGCAGCGATATCATCCCATATTGCGACGCGGTCTGCCATGGCCAACGGAACCGCGATTCGCTCGTTGATGTTTTTATTGATGCTTTTGTTTTTGGCACTGTTTGGACGCGAAACTGGGGCTGTTCAGACCATAGACCTACCAGATTTTGAGGGATTGGTCGCCGACAAAGGCAAAGCGGTGGTAAAAGTGACCGTCACAGCAACGCGCGAATCATCATCAGATTCGAATAGGTTGCCAAATTTTAATGAAGAAGAGCTGCCGGAGTTTTTTCAAAAGTTTTTCGAAAACCTGCCCGACTCCCCCGGCGTGCCCCGCGGCAACAATCCTGCGGCTGGTTTCGGATCCGGGTTTATTCTGACTGACGATGGCTACATCGTTACCAATGCCCACGTGGTCGACAATGCCGCGGCAATAACCATCGGGATGCCCGATCGACGTGAGTTTGATGCTGAGTTAATCGGGCTTGACAAGCGTACAGACCTGGCACTGCTTAAAGTGGACGCGACAGGGCTGCCAACCCTAACACTCGGAGATTCCGACAAGCTAAAGGTGGGACAATGGGTTCTGGCTATCGGGTCGCCTTTCGGATTTGAATACACCGCCACACAGGGCATTGTGTCAGCCCTGTCGCGCAGCCTGCCAAACGAAAACTATGTGCCCTTTATTCAGACTGATGTGGCGGTCAACCCCGGGAACTCCGGCGGTCCGCTGTTTGACCTCGATGGCAATGTGGTCGGTGTTAACTCTCAGATTTACTCGCGCTCGGGTGGCTATATGGGCCTGTCCTTCGCGATACCGGTCAATGTGGTGCAGACAGTGGTTGAACAGCTTAAAGATCAGGGCTTCGTCAGCCGCGGTTGGCTGGGGGTAGTGATACAGGATGTCAGCATCGATCTGGCGCGCTCGTTTGGCATGGATAAACCGGGTGGTGCGCTGGTGGCCAAGGTAAATCAGGGCAGCCCCGCAGCTGACGCTGGTGTTAATACCGGTGATGTGATTCTCGCCTTCAATGGTGAGGCAATTGAACTGTCCTCCGATCTGCCACCCCTGGTCGGTGCTATTCGCCCCGGTGACACAGTAGAGGTTGACGTGCTGCGCAATGGCAAGCAACTGTCGCTGGCGGTAACGATTCGTGAGTTGCGGGAAAATCGTCCGGCCACTGCCGAGCAATCCGGTGCGAAGATGCTCGGCCTTAGCCTGCGACCAATGACCGAAGGCGAGTTATCCGACAGCGGCGTCGACAGCGGGTTACTCGTGACCGAAGTTGATCCGGACGGCGTTGCCGCAGCGGCCGGTGTTGCCACTGGCGATGTATTGATGACCTACAACAATGCCTCCGTTGCAACGCTTGACGATCTGCGTGAACTGATTGATGCCAGCAATAGCGGCGAGTCAGTCGCGCTGTTAATCAGTCGCAACAAGAACCCGCAATTCGTCGCACTGACATTGCCATGATCGAGCGCTGCAACGGTATTCTGCCGGGCTTCTATTCCTTCATTGCATGGCTGCGGAGCTGACATGAGTCTGCCTTTCTCACCATCGGCCGATCGCAACAAGGAAGCGATCGGAGAGGCGTTGGATGCATGGCTGCGTGCGGCGACATCCGTATTTGAATTTGGCAGTGGTACCGGGCAGCACGCGGTGTATTTGTGTCGACAGTTTCCCGCACTGCAGTGGCAGCCCAGTGAGCTTGAGCAAAACCTGCCCGCATTGACGCAGCTGTTGCAGCAGGCCGCCGTCAACAATATACAGTCGCCGCTTGTGTGCGATGTATTGGAGTGGCCACACAGCGCACAGACCGCAACGGCTGCAATGACCGAGAGCAGTTACAGTTTCGCTTATTCAGCCAACACTGCACACATCATGAGTATGGAGGCAGTGGCAGGCATGATATCAATGGCAGCGTCGCTGCTACAGCCGCATGGGTGCTTTGCGTTGTACGGTCCGTTTCGTTACGGCACGGAGCACACCGGTGACGGCAATATCAATTTTGATGCGATGCTGCGCGAAAGCGATGCCAGTATGGGAGTGCGCGATAAGTTTGCACTCGATGATCTGGCGCAGCGTAGTGGCATGGCAAGTGTTGATGATATCGCTATGCCCTCAGATAACCGAATCCTTATCTGGCGAAAATCTATCTGAGCCACTAATGCTGCTGTATTTACATACAGGCTTTCGATGTGCACTGCAGCAGCGCACTAATGTAACGGTGCAACCGCCTCTGCCACACGGTCTGCGATGCCATCAGGTACCCACTGGCTCCAGAGTTCGCGGTGCTGGCGGATAAACAACTCGGCCATGTTTGTATTCTCTCCGCGGTCGGCCTCTGCCAGCAGGCTGGCCATAACGGGAACGGGTATGACACGCGATGACAAGTAGGTGAGCACTTCACGGGGCGCACTGTCGGCCATGGGTTCGTTTATTACTGTATGTATGGTCGATGGCTGCCAGCCGGTTGGCCTTGGATCAGCGCACTCTTCAACGGGTTGTGTGATGCAGCCGTTCCAGTTTTTGGCGCCCGCGAACTCAATGCCGAACTCAAGCCGAATCAGGTCGAGCTGAGCCATAACGGCGGCTGGAGCATGGTAATAACCGAACCAGTTTTGACCCTGTTCGACAGTCTGTCGCATTGATGCATCGAGCTCAGCCCGGTTGGCAGGCGTTATCAGTTGCCAGCCCTTTTCCTGCATCTGGAAGGCACGAAACAGATTGGTGTTGATATGCTGGCAGTCGCTTTCGGCAGGGCAGCCGACAAAAAGGCCAGGGCCTGAGATGGCGAACAATTGCGGGTGTTCCAGTACATCCAGCACCGTCACCAGCTCCGGATGCTTTTCTACCGCATCTGCGTTTATCCACCAGCCCGGACCAGCGTCGGGAAGCGGGTTGCTATTGATACTGCGCAGGCTCGGTTGTTCGGTGTTGGCAGTGTTGGTTGATAGCTCTGGTGGATCAAACGCTATTGCGCTGGAAAAGGACGGCACCGTCGAATCGGCCTGTAGAGGGATAGTTGCTGTTGCTTTTTCAACCGAACACTTAAAGCCTGTCTGCAGTATCAACTGATCGATATCGGACAGCACACGGGCCGCTGTAGCGTTGGTACTGGTGTTATTAGTCTCTGGATCGCTGGCAGTGACAAGCCGGATGTGACCGCACGCATGTTCTGTATCCTGCATTGCGAATACCTGCGATGGCTGCAACAGTGTTGCGAGCACCGCAGCGACTAACGCGGCAGCAGAGGTAGTAACCGGCGCAGCAGCGCGCTCGCACTGGTATCGCACCCAAAGGGCGCGCAGGAAGCTGGCGGCTGCGGACAAACTGGCGCTGGTTTGACAGGGAGTATTAGGCAGGGGCATCTATGGTGAATTGTTCGGAAAAAGGGGCCAAATATCCGAATTGGATGCGGATAAAACGGGGCTGGCTCATTTTCGTGGTGATTTTTTATAGTAATTGCTGTCCACCTCGTGCGGGCCAGTTTACAAACTGGCGAGATGCCGGGCTTGGCAGCGTATTCTTTCGGGTAATAGGCACCTTATCAGATGTGCGCTTGTTTGGCTTGCCGCATGCGACTGCGCTGTAGTTAATCAAAACTCGGTATTGCGATGCACGTCTATACTCGTCGTTGCCGTTTGTAGCCGAAGCGCTGCGATAAGCGAAATCGATCTCACTATTATCGCGGAGACAATAATCGATGAATCATAAAGTCTGGCCTGTATTGATACTTTTCGCAGCCTTGTCAACAGCCTGTTCATCTGACAACGACCCAGCTGCCGATTCGGTGGACAACACCCAAAACAGTAGCGAAAACGACAGCGATAATACTGATAGCGAAAACGCCGATAACCCGGGTGAAGTCGGTGCTACTGATCCTGATCCGGCTGACGAGCAAAGCCAGAGTGCAACTTATCGCGTCACTTTCAATGCGAGCTGGAGCGCCGCAACGCATCCAACCAACTTTCCGGCTGCGCCACACTTTTCCGGTCTGATCGGCGCGGTGCATGGTGCCCAGGCAATTTTGTGGGAGCCCGGGCAGATTGCGACAGACGGTATTGAGCAAATGGCCGAAACCGGTGCCACCGGTTTGCTGGCGGCGGAGATACAGGCAGCTATTGATGAAGGGCGGGTGCTTAGCAGCATTTCAGGTGGCGGGGTTGGTGTATCGCCTGGCAGTGTCAGTGCCGAATTCACTGTTACACGAGACAATCCACAGGTGACACTGGTATCCATGGTGGCACCAAGCCCCGACTGGTTTGTAGGTGTACACGGGCTCAATCTGCTTGATAGTGACGGCGCCTTTCAATCGACGCTGTCAGTGGATCTGGCCGTGTATGACGCTGGCACTGACAGTGGTTTGCAATACGCCTCCAATGACGCGGACACACAGCCGCGCGAAGTGATCACGTTACTCAGTTCCGACAGCGCTGACAGTGACTTTACCGGCGGGCAACCCTTCGCCGGACAATTTGTATTTGAGCGGCTGTAGCTGCGTGTCTGGTTGATGTCTTAGCCGGCGGGCAACTGGCTCTTTACGCCATCAATGGCTCTGGCCCAGCCCGCCAGCAGATCATCGCGCTCAGTGGCCGGCAAATTCGGCTGAAATTCCTGATCAAGCTGCCAGTTGGCAATCAGATCGTCGTGGTTTTGATAGTAGCCACAGTGCAGACCGGCAAGATAAGCAGCGCCCAGTGCTGTGGTTTCGGTTTGCTTTGGTCGCTGCACAGGTATGTTCAACACATTTGATAAGAACTGGCACAGCCAGTCATTGCGTACCATGCCACCATCAACACGGACTGTCGTTGGCGTCACGCCGTCGTCTGCCATCGCATTGAATAAATCATTGGTCTGAAACGCCACTGATTCCAGCGTGGCACGCACAATATGCTTAACTCCACTGTCTCGGGTCAGGCCAAACAGCGCGCCGCGCGCGTCCGGATTCCAGTGCGGTGCACCGAGACCGGTAAACGCCGGTACCAGATAGACTCCATCATTACCCTGCATGCCATCGGCAATCTGCTGAGTCTCTTCGGCGGACTTGATAACGCCGAGGCCGTCGCGCAGCCATTGCACCGCGGCACCCGCAACGAATATCGAACCTTCGATGGCATAGGTTGGCTTATTCTGCAGTTGATAAGCGGTGGTGGTCAGTAGCTTGTTGTTGGACGTCAGTGCTTCAGTGCCGGTGTTTAACAGCACGAAACAGCCGGTGCCGTAGGTACTTTTGATGGTGCCTGGCTCAAGGCATACCTGTCCGAAGGTGGCCGCCTGCTGGTCACCGGCGACGCCGCAAATGGGTACCGCTGTGCCGAGTACCCCCGCTTCCGCCACGCCGAAGTCATCGCTGCTGTCTTTAACGGTCGGCAGCATTGAGCGAGGGATATTAAGGATGCGCAGTAACTCATCGTCCCACTCGCGCGTGTGGATATTATAAATCAGCGTGCGCGACGCGTTGGTCGCGTCAGTGGCGAACACTTTGCCTTCGGTCAAACGCCAGATCAAAAACGTATCGATGGTGCCAAACAGCAAATCACCCGCTTCGGCGCGTTGTCGCGCGCCATCGACATTGTCGAGCAGCCAGCTTATTTTGGTGCCGGAGAAATACGGGTCCAGCAACAAGCCGGTTTTTGATGAAAACGTTTGCTCGTAGCCCGCATTCTTCAGTTCAGTGCAGCGCTCTGCAGTGCGACGGTCCTGCCACACAATGGCATTGTGTATTGGCGCACCGGTGTGGCGGTCCCACACCACAGTGGTTTCACGCTGATTGGTAATACCCGCTGCAACCAGTGTGGCACCCTTATCTGCCGCGGCTTTGACTGCTTCGCGACAAACTGACACAGTGGTCTGCCAGATTTCCTCGGCGTCGTGCTCAACCCAGCCGGGTTGCGGAAAGTGCTGAGTAAATTCCTGCTGTGCTGTGTATACCGACTGGCCGTCTTTGGCAAATAGCATCGCCCGGGAACTGGTGGTGCCCTGATCGATACTGAGAAGCAGCTGGTCTGTCATTTGGGTGTCTGCCCGCTATTTAACTGTTGCCAATCAATGTAACGTGAACGAACACCGGTGCCAAGCCATCGATGTTGCGGCACGTGTTCTCACTATGGTGAGCGTGTGGGCAACAGCATTGAAGAGTGTCTGGTTGGTCGATATATTTAGCCGGTGCGTATGGCATAACAATGTCAGTTACCATTTTCAGCAAATCTCGCCTTTCCTGTCGACAGGCCAAATGCCTGGCTTCGCAACCTGCGATGTCACCATTGCCGCCGGATAGGGCCCTGACAGGCATCAGCAATGCAAGAGTGCCTGAAGGGACACGTGTGCTCAGAGCAGCACGGAACACCCACTGATGAAATCGATCGTACAAGCCAGTTTCCTCTTTCTGTCGCTATTCGTGCTAACCACGCGCTCGCTTGCCGGTGGGCTGCCGGCCAGTGTCGATGGCGAGCCGTTGCCGAGCCTGGCACCGATGCTCGAGCGCACTACCGCTGCAGTCGTCAACATCGCCACGCGTGGCTCCGTGCCGGTGCAGTCGAGCCCGCTGTTCGACGACCCGTTCTTTCGCCACTTCTTTGATCTGCCGCAGCGCTCGCGTCGCAAGCCTACCCAAAGCCTTGGGTCCGGCGTCATAGTCGACGCCAAAGAGGGGCTGGTGGTGACCAATCATCACGTCATCGACAACGCACGCGAAATTCTTGTGACGCTGACGGATGGTCGTGAACTGGATGCGGAACTGATCGGGCAGGATCCCGACGCCGATGTTGCTGTGATCAAAATCGATGCAGAGGACCTTACCGAGCTTGCCTGGGCCGATTCCGATCAACTGCGCGTAGGGGACTTTGTGGTTGCTATCGGCAATCCGTTTGGCCTGGGGCAAACCGTCACCTCTGGCATTGTGTCTGCGCTTGGCCGCAGCGGACTTGGCATTGAAGAGATTGAAGACTTTATTCAGACCGACGCGTCAATCAACCCGGGTAATTCAGGTGGCGCCCTGGTAAATCTGCGAGGCGAACTGGTCGGTATCAACACGGCTATTGTTGGACCGTCCGGTGGCAATGTGGGCATTGGCTTTGCCATCCCGTCGAACATGGCGCGCAGCCTGATGCAGCAACTGGTTGAAGCGGGCGAAGTGCGACGTGGCAAGCTTGGCATCTCTTTGCAGGAATTAACGGAAGATCTGCAGGACGTATTCGGCGTGCGCTACGGTGTGGTGATTGCGGCAGTCGAGAAAGAAAGTTCTGCAGAACTGGCCGGACTTAAGAGCGGTGACGTCGTCACGCAAATTGACGGTCGACGCGTGCGCCGAATCAGTGATTTACGCAACGCGATTGGTCTGTTGCGAGTTGGCGATGAGGTAAAAATTCGTTTTTACCGCGACCGCGAACTGTACGAAACCAGCATCCGTGTGGGTGAGTCCGAAGACTCGATGGTACGTGGCGAAGAGTTGGGGGATCATCTCGGTGGAGCGGTATTCGAAAATGCCATCACCAGTCGCGGGCAGCGTCACGTGCGTATATCCGAGGTGGTGCCGGGCAGCCCGATGGCCAGCTATGGCTTTCGCGGTGGTGATATCGTGCTGGCAGCCAACAGGGTCGGCGTGCAATCGGTAAAAGATCTGATCAGCGCCGTGGCAACCGGTGGTGCCGCGACATTGCTCGACGTGCAGCGCGGCAATTTCACACAACAGATCCTGGTGGAATAAAAATACTAGCTCGAATACCCGTCGGTGTTTTTCTCTACCCAGCGCTCGGAGTTGTCAGCCAGAGTTTCCTTTTTCCAGAATGGCGCGCGTGACTTTAGCGCTTCCATTAAAAAGCGGCAGGCGTCAAACGCGGCGGCGCGGTGGGCAGACCAGCACACTACCAGCACAATTGGTTCGCCGGGCAGGATGTCACCAACCCGGTGCACGATCAGTGCTTCCTGCAGCGGCCATTGCTGTTTGGCTTCGTCGATAATCACCTGCAGCTGTGACTCGGTCATGCCCGGGTAGTGTTCAAGCCGCATGCCGCGTACGTCATCGTTTTCGTTAAAGTCGCGCATGGTGCCAACAAAGCTTGCGGTAGCGCCAAAGCTACCGGCAGTAAGCTGTTGCTGAAACTGCTGCGTTAACTGCCACGGGTCAAAGGCCTGCGTTACGATCAGCACGCGATCCATGGTATCGATGGCGGCGTTACCTGTGTTGGTGTCGGCCGGCAGCGACACACTGGCCTCGCTCTGACCAAGACGCGCCGCTTTGGCGACGGATCGATTGTCGGGTTGACGAGCCAGGGTCAGCCTCCGGTAACCGGCGGGAAAAAGGCAACTTCGTCGCCATCGTCGACCGGGTGGGTGAGTCCGGCGTGGGTCTGGTTTACCGCGCAGACGGTGTTTTCCGGCATCGGCATGTCGCCGGCAACGGTTTGCCATACCTCAGCCACAGTTGATGCCTGTGTACTGTCGATATCCAGTTCACTTTGGTTGAGCGTTTCGCGCATACTGGCGAAAAATTTCACTTTGACGGCCATGTGTGCATTATGCCCTGCACACGCTATGGTGCAATCACCCGGGCCACAAATTTAGCGGGAAAGCGATGTCAGATCTGACGCACTTTAATCAACACGGCGACGCCCATATGGTCGATGTCGGCGACAAACAGGTCACTCACCGGGTGGGTGTCGCCGGCGGGCACATCAGTATGCAGCCTGAAACTATGGCGATGATAGTCAAGGGCGAGCACCGCAAGGGCGATGTGCTCGGCATTGCCCGTATAGCCGGTATCATGGCGAGTAAGCGCACCAGCGATCTGATTCCACTGTGCCACCCGATCGGTCTGACTCACGTCGAGGTGAACTTTGAAATTGATGAAACTGTCCACCGTGTGCACTGCAGCGCACGTGCTGAAACCCGCTCGCAAACCGGAGTGGAAATGGAGGCGCTGACTGCCGTGCAGGTGGCGTTGCTGACCATCTACGACATGTGTAAGGCCATTGACCGTGGCATGGTGATAGACGGTGTGCGGCTGCTGGAGAAGTCAGGTGGCAAGTCCGGCGACTGGAAAGTGGGAAATTAAGTGAACATCGCCGACTTTACTGTTTCAACCGCGGTTAAGCTGATGCACAATACCGTACGTTACAAAAAATCCATATTCACGCACATTTGATCGCACCAGCCGCCGCGATTACCGCTACCAATCGCAGCCGGGCTGGCTATTTCTCACAGGGTTAATGAAACTGATTACACGCTTGCTGTTAGGACTGATTGCCGTGGTGGCAACCCTGTTCATTGCAGCGGCGTTCCTGATCAGCACCGTCAATCTCGACCAGCACAAAGACCGCATCCAGCAGTTTGTGTTTGATCAGACCGGCCGCTCACTCGATATACGCGGGCACGTCGAGGCACAGCTTTTTCCGTGGGCCGGATTCGCACTGGAAGATGTTCAACTCGCCGGCGCCGATGGCTTTGTCACCGGCAACTTTGCCAACGTCAAACTGGTTGAAGCCCGAGTGCGTTTGTTGCCGCTGATCGTCGGCAGCCTCAGCATTAAAACGGTGCACCTGCAGGGGCTCGAGCTCGATTTACAGCGCAACGCCGAAGGTCGTACCAACTGGGACGATCTGATGTCAAATACCTCGGTGGTCACTGCGGATGTTTCCGATGGCGATGTGCTACAGGAAATCGAAGCGGGCACGCCGGTGGTCGCGTTGCTTTCGGTGGGCGAGTTGCAGGTATCTGATGGCCTGGTGCACTGGCGCGATGAAACAGCCGGACAGGATTTCTATCTGTCTGACTTTCGTCTGTCTGCCGGCACCATCAAGTTGTCGGAACCGTTTCGCATACTTACCGGCTTCACCGTAAACCGGGCGCCCTGGGTGCCTGACGCATCATCAACAACATCCGGTACTCGTATCGACGCGTCTGGTCTTGCCAGCATCAATCTGGCGGAGAACGTGTACCAAATCGAGAATTTCCGTATCGATTCAACTGTCGAGCTGGACTCCGCCTCAACAGTAACTCGTGTAGCCGATGCCGAGACTGCCGAAACAGACAAACCTGCAGTGCGAGAGCTCGCCGTGGGTTACAGCGGATCGGTGTTGGCGGATTTTAGCGAGCAGCGAATTGACTTTGCACCACTCGCCATTGATGTTGATGGCATTGTGCTGAACGGTGAGCTGCACATGACCAACCTGATCGAAAGCCCCGGAGCGTTCGGCTACATCGCCACCGACGCGGTTGATGTGGCCGGATTGCTTGAGCGGTATGGCACTGGTTTGCCTTCGAGTTTTGATAAAACTCTGCTGCAGGATATAAAACTGTCGGCAAACTTTCAGCGTGCGGATGACAGCTTCCTGATCAATGAAGTTATTTTTGGCAATCAGCATGCAGAGCTGACCGGCAATTTCCAGATAGCTAACTTTCTGCGGGCGCCGGTGCTGACCGGATCCATCGCCAGCAACACCATTAATCCCCTGTTGTGGACAGAGTCACTGGGTTTTACCCCGGTGGACAAGAGTGCGCTGTCTCAGGCACGGCTCACCGCTCAGGTTCGACAATCCGGTCAATTGCTGGTGCTTAACGATGTCGCATTCACAATTGACGACAGCACGATTAGCGGCGACATTGAATTCGTTAAAACCGAGGATGGACAATACCCCATTCGGTTTGAGCTGGCGGCTGATCAAATAAATGCAGATCGTTATATTGATGCCGGTGCTTTGCTCGATTCACTCGGCACCTATGCGCTGGCGTCAACCCAACCGCTGCAGGTCGACCGCATCAGTAACAAAGATATCCAGGGTGTTATCACCGCGACACAGTTGCAGTGGGCAGGTTTGGAGTTTACTGATGTATCGATGCCACTACGGGTTGAAAAAGGGCGTATAGAAGGTCAGGAAATTAAGGCGACCACGCATAAAGGGACATTGTTTGCGACGACTGTACTTGATGTCACACCGGAAGAGCCGCTGCTAACGGCCACTGCCAGCCTGAACGCGGTTGACCTTAAGCCAATGCTCAGCGCCATGGGGCGCTCACAGGCGGATAAAGAAGGCAACACGCCAGGTAATACAGACGGGCAACAGACCGGCGTAAGCAATGATGAATCCGAATCAACAGTGCCCACGCTGGCTGGAACCGGTATTGTTAATATTGATTTGTTGAGTCGTGGCAGTTCGTTGGCTGATCTGGTGCAGCGCGCCGGTGGTGCACTGAATATTCGCATAACCGATGGTGCCATCGAAAATACAAACCTGGCGCGTACCTGGGTGAGTGAGCTTGTGCAGCAGGCGCAGGGTAACGCACCTGTTAAACCAACCGACGCCGAGCAATCTGCTGCGTCAAACCTGACCCGCATAGATGAGCTCAGTATGTCATGGGAGCTGGCGCACGGAAGTTTGTACAGCAACGATCTTGAGTGGCGCGCCGACGGTTTCCGTATAGAAGGGTTGGGTGGCATCGACCTCGCCCGTCAAAGCACGGATTATCTGCTGCAAATGACCCTGATCGAATCGGATAGCGCAAACGATACTGAAGCACCTGTGCTGGCTGCTGAGCATAACCGTGTAGCCGGAACTACGGTGCCGCTGGTACTTCGCGGGCCACTGCAGCCGCTGGTCGACGACTTTGTCGGTGCACTTAACAACGCCTATGACACTGAGCTGCGGCGTATGGCTGCAGGTTCTAATGAAGCATCACTTGATACGCTTAAAAGTCAGCTATCGGCACGCAGTAACGACGTTGCGGCGGCACTGTCCAGTCGTCTCAGTGCGGTGCGCGATGCGGCACAGCCGCAACCGGGCTCGCAGGCCAATCAGCCGGTGCAAACACCTGAGGGTGAAACCGAAGCCACCAATCGGGTTAGCACCGAGATAGAACGCGAAACCGATGAGCTAAAAAATCGCCTGCAACAAAACCTGCAGAAAGACCCAAACCGAAAACTCTCGACACTCGCCGACGAATAGTTGTTGCATGGCCTCGTCTACCACAAAAGCGCCGGCAGTAAAGCCGTCTAATGCAGAGCGTAGCAACGGTATTAAAAGACAAACGGGCTCCGCTGCATCATTGTCTGCTAAAGACTCTAAGGCCTTTGCCAAAGCAGTATTGCGCTGGTTTGATCGCCATGGTCGCAAAACACTGCCATGGCAGCAGGACGCAACACCTTACCGGGTGTGGATATCCGAAATTATGCTGCAGCAAACGCAGGTAACCACGGTGATACCGTACTACCAGCGCTTTATGCAATCCTTCCCAACCGTCGACGCACTGGCCGCAGCCAGTCAGGATAACGTGCTTGAGCACTGGACCGGACTGGGTTATTACGCGCGCGGTCGCAACCTGCACAAGGCTGCAAAAATGATCGTCGAGCAGTTTGACGGCGAGTTACCTGCCACAGTCGAGGCACTCGAAACTCTGCCGGGCGTTGGCAGATCGACGGCAGGTGCTATTGCCAGCCTTGGGCATGGACGATGGGCGCCGATCCTTGATGGCAATGTCAAACGTGTATTGTGCCGATACTATGCTGTTGATGGCTGGTATGGCCAGACTGCCGTGCAAAAGCAACTGTGGCACTTAAGCGAACAACTGACACCATCTGATCGCACCGGCAACTTCAATCAGGCCATGATGGATATTGGCGCTATGGTCTGTACACGCACCAAACCCGATTGCACCGGTTGCCCGCTCAGTGCAGGCTGCAAGGCGCTGGCGAGTGGTACGCCGACCGACTGGCCGCATCGCAAACCCGCCAAAGACAAGCCCCGGCGACAGTGCTGGATGCTGGTGGCTCTTGATCGGCAGCGTGAGCAGGTGTTACTTGAGAAAAGACCGCAAACCGGCATCTGGGGTGGGCTTTGGAGCCTGCCTCAGTTCGATACCCCGGAAGCATTAACTGACGAAGCTGCGCGTATAGGCGGTGAATCGCTGCAACAACTCGGCGCCATTGAGCACACCTTCACTCATTATCACCTGACCATCCATCCGTTGCTGGCGCAGGTCAGCAGTCTGGATGCCGGTGATGCTGTGATGGAAACCGATCAGCGGGTTTGGTATCGACACGGCGATACGCCCGGTGGTTTTGCAGCGCCGGTTGCCAAACTGCTCGATCGGCTGTTGTTATCATTGGTGTAATATAGTGCCCAAAAGAATCCAACATCCGTATGTGTGCTCTGTAGTCACATCAGCGCTTACGGCGATGGCAATACATTTCAAATACCTGGAAAACTAATGGCTAGAATGGTTACTTGCGTCAAGCTCAACAAAGAGGCTGAAGGCCTGGACAGGCCCACCTATCCCGGAGATCTTGGCAAGCGCATTTTTGAGAACGTGTCGAAAGAGGCCTGGCAGAGCTGGGTTGGTCACCAGACCATGCTGATTAACGAATATCGACTGACACCTGTCGACCCCAAAGCGCGCAAATTTCTGGAAGAAGAAATGGAAAAGTTCTTTTTTGGTGGCGGCTCCGATATGCCCGAGGGATACGTGCCACAAAATGACTGAAGAATGATGCGCCGGGCTTGACTAGCGGCGCGTCAGTAGGTCTAATAAGCGGCTCGGTTCGCTGCTGAGTCACAGCCTCTTCGCAGGCACTGTTGGCCTAATCCCAAAAGCGACCATCGGTCAGATTTCACATTGCAGTCTGACCATCCCAGCCAGTATCTATCCTATTGGCCAGGTAGCTCAGTCGGTAGAGCAGGGGACTGAAAATCCCCGTGTCGGCGGT
>CAYMFQ010000002.1:103895-124864 GCA_964389335.1 uncultured Granulosicoccaceae bacterium | reverse complement strand
CATATGTGGGGTCCAGGCTGTTGAAGGTCAACAGTCTGCATCACCAGGCGGTTGACAAGCTTGGAAAAGGATTAAGTAAGGTGGCGGAAGACACGGATGGATTTGTGCAGGGAATCGAAACTGACCAACAGTTTGTTGTTGGTGTGCAGTGGCATCCCGAATATCTTTTTTATCTAAAGCCACATCGCAGGCTGTTCAGTGCATTAAAAGCGGCGGCTCAGTGCGGTGATGAAAAATCTATCGAAATATAGAGCCTGCACCACAGCTTGGTAGAGCCGGATGGCTAAACGATTCTAATGGTTGCTTATGCGACGATGTTTAGTACAGCATTGCTGGCTGCCACTGTACTCCCTTTCTATTCTGAAGTGGTTTTGATCGCGCTGTTGTCTCAGAACTACTCACCATTCTGGTTGTGGTTTTATGCAACCACCGGCAATACACTGGGTGCTTTAATCAATTGGGTACTCGGAAAATACCTTTTACGATTCTCCGATCGAAAGTGGTTTCCTTTTAAACCGGACTCCCTGCATAGATCGCAGCGAGTTTTTCGCAAGTACGGCAGCTGGACCCTTTTATTTTCCTGGTTGCCGGTTGGTGGAGATGCGTTGACGTTTATTGCCGGTATGATGAAAGTGCGGTTGTTAACCTTGATCACATTGTGCGCAGCAGGCAAAGGAGCACGGTACTTTATCATTATATACCTGTCGTGATAGATTCACGCGTTATACGTTAAGTACTTCCCGTCGGCCGAGCCAGACCGTCCTGTCGGGAATCACTGCCATACATGCGCGCTGTGCCTACGCTTCTGAGATATTTCGAGCTTCAGGATTATTATTGTAAACCGCTAATGCAGCATCGACACCGGCACCCGGGTTAGCGCTGTGCCCATTGCGTCTTAACACCATTTCCAGTGCCGAAAGACATGCCAGCACATTGTCTTTGCGACAGCCATACCCCATGGTGCCAATGCGCCAGATTTTGCCGTGCAGTGGTCCGAAGGAGGTGCCGATTTCAATGCCAAAGTCATTGAGCATTTCCATACGTACCTTGTCGCCGGTGACAGACGAAGGGATATATACACCGGTAACGTTAGGCATTTTATTCGACAGATCACCAAACACTTCAAGGTCCATCGCGCGCAGCCCGTTGACCAGTGCTTCGCTGGTGATGTTGTGACGCTCAAAGCGCGGTTGCCAGCCTTCCTGCAACACAATTCGGGCACACTCTCGTGCGGCATAGAGCATTGAGGTAGCTTCGGTGTGATGGTTGAGCCTGGCCTCGCTCCAGTAATCCATAATCATCGACAGATCAAAATAGTTCGACGGGATCATTTCGCCGTCGGAGGCCTGATAGTCGTCAGGGCGAATGCCCAGTTCAATATGTTTGCGACCGCGAATAACGTCTGCCACGCGATCGTTCAGTGTAATCGGTGCGATACCCGGTGGACCCGACAAACACTTTTGCAGCCCGGCGGTAACCGCATCGAGCTGCCAGTCGTCGGTTTCGAGTGGCATACCGGTTATTGACGCTGTGGCGTCGACGCAGATCATGACCTCGTTGGCGCGACAAATCTTACCGATCTCTGCGAGTGGCTGTGCCATTGTGGTGGAGGTGTCGCCCTGTACACAGCCCAGCACTTTGGGCTGATGCTGTTTGATGGCATCTTCAATCTGCTGTGGATCAAACACCTCGCCCCAGGTGGTCTCGATCGGAATCACCTGTGCCTTGCAGCGCGTTGCTATTTCACACAGCAGGTGTCCGAAGCGACCGAACACGGGCACCAGTACCTTGTCGCCGGGGCTCACCAGCGACACCATCACAGCCTCGATACCGGCGCGCGCGGTACCGTCGATCATCAGTGTCCAGTGGTTCTGGGTGCGAAAGATACCGCGGTACAGTGACATAACTTCGTTCATGTACTGTGTGAACTGCGGATCAAACTGACCGAGCATCGGCATCGACATCGCGTTCAGTACGCGCGGGTCGACCTCAACGGGGCCCGGTCCCATCAGGCGTCGAACCGGGGGACTCAATTCTGCAGGGTGGTTTTGCATGGGGTGCTGGTATCCGGGTAACAGATCAATATAGGCGTATCATAAACCGACCGGTGCGACTGTGCGCCGACCTGACAATTTTTTTGTGACGAGGCAATGAAGCCGGGCAGGCGCCCAACGCAGCGACCAGTGTCTAACCTCGGGAGCGGCGTATACTTCTGCCGTTTGCGCGAGCCTGTCAGCGCAAACTACCGGGTAATTTGAGTACCGGCGGTCCCTGCGATTGCGGCCGCAGCGTCGTTCAGATGCGCAATAATCGCGCGTCTGCCGCCACCGCGCAGAAACTGAATGGCGGCGTCAACCTTGGGGCCCATACTGCCGTCGGCAAATTCACCGTCGCGCTGCAGGGCTTCGGTTTCT
The DNA here is from genome assembly GCA_964389335.1 of uncultured Granulosicoccaceae bacterium. Taxonomy (GTDB): domain Bacteria; phylum Pseudomonadota; class Gammaproteobacteria; order Granulosicoccales; family Granulosicoccaceae. The sequence goes on along the minus strand of CAYMFQ010000002.1, from coordinate 122,450 downwards.
TCCAGTGACACCTGCGTCAGGGCACGCTGGTTGGGTTGTCCGAAGTTGACATAGACACAGTCTACCGCAGTCAGAATCATCATTGTCTCTATACCCAGTACGTTCGCCATCAGTGCAGAGCTCAAATCTTTGTCGATTACTGCATCGACACCATGGCGTGTGCCATCAGCACTGCGTATCACCGGAATGCCACCTCCACCACCGGCAATTACCACCGCGCCGCTGGCGGCGATGGTTTCGATCAGGGAGATATCAACAATATGCTGTGGCTGCGGTGATGGCACCACGTAGCGCCAGCCACGACCGGCATCTTCTTTCATGGTCCAGCCGAGCTTCTGCTGTATGTCTTTGGCTTCGTCCTCGGAGTAGAAAAAACCCACTGGCTTGGTTGGGTTAGTGAATGCGGGATCGTCCGGATCAACCTCGACCTGCGTCAGCAGACAAACAACGTGGCGGTTATTGCCGACGGAGCGCAGCGCGTTCTCAAGGTTTTGCATCAACAGATAGGCGATTCCACCCTGACTGTGAGCCACACAAACATCCATCGACATGGGTGGCACGGTTTCGCGCGCGAGGACCTGTCGCAACAGGATTTTGCCAACCACCGGGCCATTACCGTGCGTGATAATCAGCTGATTATCAGCGGCCAGCAGTGGCAGCAGTGCATTGCCGGTTTTAACCGCAAACTCAATTTGCTGCTCAACTGTGCCGGGTCTGCGGGTGGGGTGAATGGCATTGCCGCCGATGGCCACCAGTATTCTTTCTTTTGTTTCTGCCATGACCATCGTCCTGTCGCTAATCGGCCGAGCCGTGCGCGTCAGCTACCGCTGTTAAAAGACCGCAGAAATTGCAGCAATACACTGGCCACCACTTCGGCGTCCTGCACGCTTATGCTCTCGTCAGGGTGGTGACTGATGCCGCCTTTACAGCGCACAAACAACATGGCGATAGGGGTTAAATCAGCCAGTGCCATCGCATCGTGGCCGGCACCGCTTGGCAGGCTTTGCAGTGTGTGGCCGCACTGTTGAATGGTTGTAGCCAGTTGCGTGGTGAGATCGGTATCGCAGCGGACGCCGTCGGCCTCGTAGTGCTTCACCGGATTGATTGTTACCTGCCGGCTTTTTGCAATGGCCGAGAAATTTGCCAGTAGTCTTGCCTCTGCCGCCTGCCTGCAGGTGTCATCGCTCGAGCGTATATCGATAGTGAATTCGACCTGGCCGGGTATCACATTGGTGGCACCCGGCTGTACCGTAAGCTGCCCCACAGTTGCTACCAGACCATCGTCACCTGCATTGTCTGACTCCGTGTCTGTGCAGACCTGTTCAACCGCCAACACACACTCGGCAGCGGCAACCAGTGCATCCCGGCGCAGATGCATGGGTACCGTGCCGGCGTGCCCTGCCTCGCCTTCTACAGTGACACGATAACGTGCCGCGCCGGCGATGGCACTCACCACACCGACCGGAATGTCGAGTGCCTCGAGCACCGGTCCCTGTTCGATATGGATTTCAACAAAGCCGAGAAAATCATCGCGCCGGCGCGCGGCACTTTTTATTTCATCGGGGTTCAGGCCAAAATCGCTAAGCGCATCGGCGATGCTGATTCCGTCTTCGTCGTGCTGTCGCAGCGTATCCGGGTCAAGCGTGCCGGCAATGGCACGTGAGCCGAGCAGCGTTGACGGAAAACGTACGCCTTCTTCGTCACAAAAGCCCACGACTTCCACTGCAAAGGGCAGGCGAATACCGTGTTTGTTAAGTGCGGCAATACAGACGATAGGTACCACCACGCCGAGCATGCCATCGAACCTGCCGCCATTGCGTACCGTGTCGAGGTGCGAGCCAAGCAACAAGGCCGGCCCGTCATCTGCGTGCGCTTCTCCGTGTTCGGAAGCATAGCGCCCGATAATGTTACCAATGGCATCTGTGCGCACATCCATACCAGCCGTTTGCATCCACTCTGCAACCAGCGCGTTGGCCTGTTTGTGTTCACGTGTCAGCGAGCGGCGTGTCAGATGGTCGGGGTGTTCCGACAATGCCGCCAGTGCATCGATGTACTCGAAAACCTGTTGTCCGAGTGGCGATGTGTCGATCAAAAATTGACTCCTGCGAACTCCCGTTCAGGTGTACGCATGATTGCGGATTAAGTGTAAGGGCGCGCTTAAGAAACTTGTCCGATACCCGGTAAAGGGGTTTGTTGTATCACATTAACCAAAGCGTTGCGCTCACTAAATGATAGACAGCCGCTCTGTGTGCTGGCGTCCGGCGCCACGAAGACGACGGCCTGAAGCCGGCAGCGTAATGAGCAGTATTTATGCTCACACAGTGCACATAGCCGTCGTTAATCACCGACCGTGAATTGTGTCACAAGTGACTGTGAACCGACATTTGCGGCTCGCAACTAATGAGTCAAAAAGCTTAATGGTGCGTCAGAAAGAGCGATGATTCGGCATGCTACATGGAACAATCTAAAGACACACAGATGCTGCGAATCTACAGCCGGATTGCAGGGTTGACGGAAACACAGCGCGAGACAGTTGACAGGAGGTCACATGAGTCTGACTCGTGATATTGAATCGGATCAATTGCGTGATACCGAATACACACCGCCGTTGTCGGTGATGGTGCCGCTGGGTTTGCAGCACATACTGGCTATGTTTGTCAGTAATGTGACGCCGGCAATCATCGTTGCCAGCGCGGTAGGTTTTGGTTTCGGTGCAACTGACATATCCAGTCTGATTTATCTGATTCAGATGTCGATGGTCTTCGCAGGCATTGCCACGCTGTTGCAGACCATTGGCATTGGGCCGATGGGCGCCAGGTTGCCGCTGGTACAGGGTACAAGCTTCGCATTTATCCCCGTGATGATACCTATTGCGCAGACCTACGGTATGCCCGCACTGATGGGCGGCGTGCTGGTTGGCGGGCTGTTTCAGTTTGCGCTCGGTACCGTCATTGGCCGTCATCGTCACTATTTACCACCACTGGTCACCGGTCTGGTTGTGTTGTTGATTGGCCTGTCGCTTATACGCGTTGGCGTGCAATATGCCGCCGGCGGTGTGCCGTTAAAAGGCACACCGGAATATGGTTCGCTGACGCACTGGATGCTGGCGTCTGTGGTCGTGGTGGTGACCGTCGGGCTGAAGTTTTTTGCCCGCGGTCTGATATCGATTGCGGCACTGTTGCTCGGCCTGATGGCGGGTTATGTGGTTGCGCTGCTGCTTGGCGAGGTCAGCTTTGAGAGCATCGGTAACGCGGCGTGGTTTGCCGCACCAGAGCCGCTGCACTTTGGCATTGAATTTAATCTGGCCGCCATTATCGGTATGTGCCTGATGAGTATGGTGTCTGCGATAGAAACCGTCGGCGATATCTCCGGTGTCACGCGGGGTGGTGCCGGCCGCGAAGCGACTCGTCGGGAGATAGCCGGAGGCACCATGGCCGACGGTTTGGGTACCGCTGTATCGGGGTTGTTCGGCGCTTTACCCAACACCTCGTTTAGCCAAAACGTCGGCATAATATCGATGACCGGTGTGATGAGCCGTCACGTGGTCACTGTCGGTGCGCTGTTTTTAATACTGTGCGGACTGGTGCCGAAGTTTGGTGCAGTGATTTCAACCATGCCGGTATCGGTGCTCGGTGGCGGTGTGATCGTGATGTTCGGCATGGTGGCAGCCGCGGGGGTAAATATACTGTCGACAGTGACGTGGACGCGTCGCAACATGATGATATTTGCGATCGCGTTATCGTTGGGACTGGGTTTACAGCTTGAACCGGAATCGCTGCAACATCTGCCGGACATGATGAAGGTCTTGTTGACCTCTGGGTTATTACCGGGCGCTATTGTTGCGGTTGTACTATACCTGCTGATACCGGAGCCTCGGCAATAACACGATGCGCTGATCGGATTCCGCGGCATGTTCTCATTCGTGTATCAGGATATGGCAACTTATTGCAATGTGCATGTTATACAGAGCGACACGTTATGAACAATAAAGTCTTACTGTGGGATCTGGGCAATGTAGTGGTACGCTGGTCACCGGATGAAATTCTCGCACGGCTCGGCTATGCATCGCACACCTCTGATTATCTGCTTCGTTCACTGTTTGGACACAGTGACTGGCTTGATCTTGACCGTGGTGTTACTACAGAGTCAATAGTGGCAGAACGGCTGGTAGCAGAGTCCGATCTGACCACCGATGAGGCGATGCGCGTGTTTGATGTGGTCAGAGAGACTCTGGTTGATATTGAGCACAGCGTAACGCTGATAGAGACACTGGCCCGCGACCATCATCCAATGTATGTGTTGTCGAACATGTCTAAACCCAATGCGGATTATCTGCGTCAGCGCCCCTACTTTAAGCATTTTAAGGGGGTGGTAATCTCTGCTGAAGAAAAGCTCAACAAACCATCGCCGGAGTTATTTGAACGCGTGCTGGCACGCTATGACCTCAAGCCGGAAAGCGTATTGTTTATCGACGATACCAAAGTCAACATCGATGCGGCCGGTGCGCTGGGTATGCAGGGGCTGGTGTTTGAAGGCAGTGCCGACTGCTATGCAAAGATCAATCAGTTTATCAGCGGCTGAGTGTGCTTCTCAAAGAACTCATCATGGTCTGTTCATCGATTGTGATGAGTGTTGACTGACCAGAATCGCGGCATTGTTTAAGCGCCTGTGACAGAGCGTCGATTGAGTCAGCGCTCTGGCTGACGAGACCATATGCCGTGGCAATCATGGCAAAGTCCGGTACCACCAGATCCACACCGACTGCGGTGACACCGGCACTTTCCATACTGGTTTTAATTTCCCGATAGCCGTTGTTGCACCACACCACAATGGCAACGGTCACCGCAGTATCTTTTAGAGTGCCGAGCTCGCCGAGTACAAACTGCAGTCCGCCGTCGCCCGTCAGACAGACAACCGGTGTTGTCGTTTCCGCCGCAGCGCGCTGTGCCTGTGCCGCGATAGCCGCACCGATGGCAGCCGGCAGCGCATAGCCCAGAGTACCGAAGCCAACTGACGAATTGAACCAGCGGTTGGGTGTGTGTGTGTTAACAATCATATTGCCGCTGTAGATCAGCTGCGTGGAATCACCGACCAGAATTGCATCGCTGAGTGTGTTGTTAATAGCCTGCAGTATTTGCAGATGACCCTGTGCTTCGCTATTAAACTCTGACATGGCGCGTTGCATGGTGTCGTGCGTGCGGGTGGCACCATTGCACTGTTTTTTCGTTATTCTTTGTTGCAGGGCTTGCGCAGTCGTCTGCGCATCACTGGTTAGTACGATGTCAGGCTTGGAATCGATGTACATCTGTCTGGTATCGATATCACAGCGGATCAGTTTACCGGTCAGGCTGAATCCGTCATCCCGATACATATCGTAGTCAGTTGCAGACAGTTCGGTACCGATGGCCAGTATCACATCGGCTGTCTGCACCAGCGAGCGCATCGCCTTTGTGGAACCACTGGCCGGCAGTGCCAGTGGATGATCGATCGGCAGCACACCGCGGGCGTTTATTGTCATATGTGCCGGTGCATCCAGGTGTTCTGCCAGTGCCACCATCTCAGCGCTGGCATGACGCGCACCACCACCCATCAGTATCAGTGGCGCTTCGGCGTTTTGCAGCAGTTGTGCAGCGCTTTCGAGCGCATCGTTATCCGCTTGTGGTCGTGCCGGTAACACTTGCGCGGCGGGCTGGATATCAGTGAGTTGCCCGAGCAGTGAGATGGGCAGTTGCAAATGGACCGGGCCAGGTCTGGCGCTGGCAAAAATAGCAAAAGCGGTAGCCACCGCGCCGGCAAGTTCGTCGGCGCTGGTGACTGTTTGGCAGTGTCGGCTGACAGCTCGTGTCAGGGAAAGCTGGTCGGGCATTTCGTGCAAATGACCGTGACTGACTGCAGCACTGACATGATCATTAACGCTGGATATAACCAGCATGGGGATCGAGTCGGCCAGCGCCTGACCCATAGCGGTGGCGATGTTTGAAAGCCCGGGCCCGGTAATCACAAAACAGACACCGGGCTTACCGCTTATTCGTGCATAGCCATCGGCCATAAAGCCGGCACCCTGCTCGTGTCGCGGCGTGTGATGCACGATGGTGCTTTCGGCAAGGCCACGATACAACTCTACCGTGTGTACTCCGGGTATACCGAAGACCTGCTGTACACCGTAGTGCTCCAGCAGTTTGATCAGGTTGACACCAACAGTTTGCACGAGCGGGTCTCTTCTAAAACTAATCAGTGTGAATGAGGATCAGGCAGGTGGCGTCCAGTCGCCGCTGTTGTGTAATTGCTTCATTGCCTCATCGATGGATTCAGCCAGTGTATCGATGATGGTGTCGATTTCATCGTGTGTGATAACCAGCGGTGGTGACATGACGTTGAGGTTAACAATGGGTCTGACCAGCAGTCCTTTTTTATCGGCAATGTCTGAAATGACCTTGCCAATGTCCAGTGATTCAGGAAACACCTTACGCGTTTTTTTGCAGGCAACAAACTCGACGCACTGCATCAGCTTCATGCCGCGCACCTGGCCGACAATCGGCAGTTCTTCAAGCGATTTGATGCGCTTTTCAAAGTAGCTGCCAACGTCACGTGCGTGATCGAACAGATTTTCACGCTCGATAATTTCAATGTTCTTTAGTGCGGCTGCACAGCTGACCGGATGACCAGAATAGGTGAAGCCGTGTGCGAAGTAACGTCCATGACCGGGTTCGCTGATGACATCGTGTATCTCATCGGAATAGATGGTGGCGCCAAGCGGCAGGTAGCCTGACGTAAGGCCCTTTGCACTGGTGATAATATCGGGAGTAATGCCAAATACACTGTCGGAGGCAAACCAGTGTCCAAGCCTGCCAAAGGCGGTAACAACTTCATCTGAAACATACAGTATATCGTTGGCACGGCATAGATCGTAAGTGCGACGGTGATAGCCCTCTGGCGGCACAATAACGCCACCGGCACCCATGATCGGTTCTGCAAAAAACGCGGCGACATTGTCGGCGCCAATCTCGTTGATTTTTTGTTCCAGGCCATCGATTAGCGAGTCGAGGAACTGTGCTTCCGACAGGCTTTGATCGGCGCGATAGTAGTTTGGACTGGCGACGTGATGAATGTTGTCGCGTTTGTAGTCAAACTCCGGCGGGTGATCGGCTTTTTTTCCACCGATAGACATCGCCAGATACGTGGTGCCGTGGTATGAGGCATCTCTTGCGATAACATGTTTTTTCTCAGGTTTGCCACGACAGTTCTGGTAGTACTGAATCAGTCGGTAGGCAGAATCAATAGCTGTTGAACCACCGCAACCAAACATGACATGGTTGAGTGAACCGGGTGCCAGCTCGGCAAGTTTGGCTGCCAGCTCAGCGGCGGGCTGATTGGTCATGTCGACAAACGGACTGGCATAAGCCATTTTGCGCATTTGCTCAGCCACCGCATCGATCATCTCTTCGCGGCCCAGCCCAATGTTGGTGCACCACAGTCCGCCGACGGCATCGAGATAACGGTTGCCGTCAATATCGACCAGCCACGCGCCCTCGGCGCGATCCATAATCAATGCCCCTTCGTCGCCAAAGCTGTCGAATAGCTGCCATGGATGCAGATGGTGGTCTTTGTCCTTTTGCCAGATCTCTCGGGCGAAATTGGAACCGGGTTGTAGATCAGACATGACACTCTCGGTAGCACCGTCGGTGCTTTAATCGGTGAATTTGGTCGGTAAACAGGGCAGGCTACTTGCCGTGTTTGATTCCCTGTTGTCGCAGGCTGCAAGCCTACACCAGCGACAATCCCGGTTGCACCTCTGGTACCGCAGTCTTTACACCCGACTGCGAATGTTTCAGGGCTGGCGGGTGGTGACAGGCATGATAACTCCGGGTAGATTGCATGGTATCGCAAAAAACATACAGGTTACCGCTATGACTGACTCACGCCCGCAGGCGATACCAACAGTACAGGTCGAAAACGACCGCGTGGTGGTTACCGAGTGGCGTTTTCCACCGGGCGCCGAGACTGGCTGGCACCGACACGCCATGGACTATGTTGTGGTGCCGCAGACGACCGGGCAGTTATTACTGGAAACAGCCGACGGTGACATTACCGCCGACTTGACTGCGGGTCAGTCTTACAGCCGTTCAGAGGGCGTGGAGCACAATGTGGTCAATGCCAACGACTATGAGTTTGTGTTTGTCGAAGTTGAGATAAAACAGCAGTAAGTAAAGCCGTGTCTAAAGCACGGTAGCAGTGGTGTTAGTAACCAGTTATACGCTGCTGTCGATGGTCTTATCGACTGACAGGTTTTCCCGTATCCAGTCTGGTACTCGCACCGCAATCAGCGCGTTGTTTTCATCCGTGCTGCCCCACACGCGCACCTCGCTGCCACTGCAGAGGAGCAACCCGGTTGTATTGTCCGGCTCGGTACGAAAGAACTGATGGCGCGTTTCAAAGGATGTGTTGCCAATTTTCGCGACGGTGGATTCGAGCGTTAATACATCACCAAGCAAAGCCGGTGAGTGAAACTGTGCTGTGGATGTGACCAGCGGATAACCTTTGAATTTGTCGTCAGTGTTTGTGGCATCCGATGTGCCGGAACCGGCGGCACCGACCGCATGAGCAAGGTCCATCCCCGCCGCCTTTAACAGCGCGTGAGAGCCCGCATCCATCCAGATGTAGTAATGCGGGTTAAAGATGATGCCGGCAGGGTCGCAGTTGGACCATTCGACACGTATACGCAAAGTTGAAGTAAGCATGGAATTATCGGTGTTTTTTAAAGTGATCAGCGGACTGGTTAAATAACACACTGTTGTTTTGTGCGTTGTGCTGTCCGCGGTTTTGCTGATCTTTCATCAGATCGACACCGCGCCTGACCGCCGGTCTATCCTTGATGCGCGTGCGCCACGCACTGACCTGCGGAAAGTTATCCAGCGATGCGCCCAGCGGCTTTGCAATCAGTACCCACGGAAACGCTATGATGTCGACAATCGAGAACTCCCCGAGAATATAGTCCTGATTGGCCAGCTGCCGTTCCAGCACACCGAGATTGCGATCATACTCGCCGGCGTAGCGCTTTTTGCCATAGTCCTGACCATCAGGTGCGTAGTTGACAAAATGGCTGAGTTGACCGGCCATGGGGCCCTGATTGGCGGTTTGCCAGAACAGCCATTCCAGCGTTTCTTTTTGCTTGTCGGCTGGCATCAGGCGACCGGTTTTTTGCGCCAGATAAAACAATATAGCGCCTGACTCGAACACACTGACTGCAGGCCCGCTGACATCGTGGTCGACGATCGCGGGCATCTTGGCGTTTGGGCTCACCTCGAGAAATGCCTCGCTAAACTGATCGCCGCTGCTGATATTTATCGGGATAGTCTGGTAAGGCAAATCCAGTTCTTCAAGCGCAATAGATACCTTCCAGCCATTGGGTGTGGGCCAGTAGTAGAGATCAATCATGGTGTTTCCTCTGTGCTGATAGCCACGCCCTGACTGATCAGCGCTTCTATGTCGTCGTTTGCGATGCCGGCCTGCTGCAGCACAGTGCGGGTGTGTTGTCCCATTGCCGGCGCCGGTGTCACGGTTGCGTTTGACTGTTTCGAGAAAACTGCTGGCAGTCGCGACTGACGCAAGCGTCCGGCGTGTGGATGCTGTAGTTCAAACAAGGTTTTGTTGGCGGCAACTTGTGGGTGTTGAATCATTTCACGGCGTGTCAGCACCGGAGCACAGGGCACGTCGTTGGCCTCAAGCCTGTCGATCAGTTCGGCGCTGCTGAAGGGCAACAGTGCTTCCTGCGTCAGGCGCGTGCGCGCGTCTTTGTTTTCTTCGCGCAGCTGACTGGTGGTGAAGCGCTCGTCTTCCAGAAAATCAGGTCGGTCCACTGCGCGCGCCAGTCCGTGCCAGTCTTTATCCGCAACCACGGCGACACTGATGTAGCTGTCTTTGGTTTCATAGATCAAATCTATGTAGGACTGGGCGGTTTCCGTTTCCAGTTCGTCGCCAATAAACGTGTGTCCACCCATATCTGAACTCCACAGGAAGAACACCACGGTATCGAGCATTGATATTTCGACGTGCTGTCCCTCGCCGGTGGCAAGCTTTGCAAACAGCGCAGCGGTAATGGCCTGTGAGGTCTGAATCGCCGTAACTTTGTCTGGCACTATGGTACGAATCAGGCGCGGGCGCTGTTGATCGGAGCCTGCCTGCACGGTGGTTAGTCCGGTAACTGCCTGTATCAGCGGGTCAAACACGGGCTTTGCCGACAGCGGTCCGGACTGGCCAAAGCCGCTGATCGATACATACACCAGGTCTTTTTTTATGGCGCGCAGCGTGGCCTCGTCAACGCCGAGCCTTTGCACCACACCGGGTCGGAAGTTTTGCACCACCACGTCAGCCATAGGCACGAGTTTGTAGAACGCTTCCAGTCCGGCCGGCTGCTTTAAATCGAGTACCACGGAGCGCTTGTTGCGATTGTTGTTTAAAAAGGATGCAGAGTAGCCGCCGCGTCGAGTGGCGACTCGTCGCGAATGATCACCAGCCGGAGATTCGACCTTGATTACGTCGGCGCCCTGATCAGCCAGGATCATTGTGGCAAGCGGACCGGAAATGACTGATGTCAGATCCAGTACGGTAACACCAGCGAGGGGTCCGGCCATATGTTGTCCTGAATAAAAGTGACTGGGAATCTGCGCGGTAGAAGTCTGCGCAGGCTCCTAGTTTACCTGTTTATCACGGATTGGCCCGGCTGGGTAAACAGTGACGCTTGCGGCGCGTGAGTGCGCGCGCTAGTCTCGGCGGCTTGCAAATTTGAACTGTAACGCCATGGCCAAGCTCTATTTTTACTACTCTTCGATGAACGCCGGTAAGTCCACCTCGTTGCTGCAGTCGAGTTATAACTATCGTGAGCGAGGTATGCACACCCTGGTACTGGCGCCGAGTATCGATGATCGCTACGGCACCGGCGTTGTGGCCTCACGTATCGGGCTCAAAACCGAAGCCACTATCTTTGATGCAAAAGAAGATCTTTTAGCTATGGTGAGCGCCTGTCACGAACAAAAGGCACTGAGCTGCGTGCTGGTGGATGAAGCGCAGTTTCTGTCGCGTGATCAGGTCTTTCAGCTGAGTGAGGTGTGTGACCATCTCGACATTCCGGTGCTGGCCTATGGTATTCGCACTGACTTTCAGGGTGAGCCATTCGAAGGCAGCAAATATCTGCTGGCGTGGGCGGATAATCTGAAAGAGATAAAAGCTATTTGCCACTGTGGTCGCAAGGCAATTATGGTGGTGCGCCGCGACGAACACGGCAATGCGGTAACGAGCGGTGCGCAAATTGAAATTGGTGGTAATGATCGTTATGAGTCCACCTGCCGACTGCACTTCAAGGAAGCGTATTTCGGCGACGCGGCAAGTTAGCTCAGCTCTGTCGATTCAATTGTCGTTCGCGCCAGTACACGTAGAAGCCGGAGCCGGTGATTACGGCAATACCAGCCCAGGTATTTAGCGTGGGTATATCCTGAAACACCAGCCAACCAAACAGCGCGGCGCCGACGATTTCAAAGTACTGCAGTGGTGCGAGTTTACTGGCATCCGCGTAACGAAAGGCATGCACGACCATCAGATGTCCGACACAGCCAATGGTTCCAAGCAGCCCCATCAGCGCCCATTGCGATGGTGACGGCCATACCGGTGTCAGAAAAAACACCTGCCAGTCTGACCCGCTCAGCCAGTTGATTACCGGTAGAGCAAGCAGTGCCACACTCAAAAAAAACAGCCCTGACAGCCCGGTGAAAAACTGCACCAGAATCGGGTCTGTATCCAGCGCCAGTTTGCGCGTGATTATCAGATAAAACGCAAAGCACAGTGCCGCGGCGAGTGGCAGGAATGCGTAGACACCAAACATCGATGCACCGGGCCTGATGATAATCAATGCACCCGCAAAGCCGATTACAACCGCCAGCAGTCGACGCCAGCCGATTTTCTCGCCCAGAAAAATCGGTGATAACAGGGTTAGCAACAACGGCTCAACAAAGAAAATGGCAATCGCGTCAGCTACCGGCAAACGCGTTACCGAAGTGAAGAAACACAGCGTTGCGAGTGCGATGAGAAAACCGCGCAGGGCATGAAGATGCCATCGGTCTGGCAGCAGGCGAGTGGAGGCTTTCGGTTGCTCGCCTGAGTTCAGCAATGACGCGCTGCGCAGTAACGGCCAGGCAAACGGTAACAACAGCAAAGACTGAAATAGAAACCTGCTCCAGGCAATTTGCCCGGTAGCCATCGATGGCGACAGGTACTTCGCGATGATATCCATCAGCGGCAGTATCACCATCGCCACACTCATGATGACAATACCACGCAGCGCTTTGCTGTCGACTGAGTTATCCAACCTTATAAATACCCTTGTCAGTCACGCAAGTCGCGCGCACGCAGTACACGGTCTGTACCGCTGTTTATTCAGCGTTTGACAGAGGATACCTAAGAGCGGGGCAGGGCCTGTAGTTATACAGGCCCGTTTCTTATCATTCAGCGTCCGGTGCAGGGCACGGGTTACTGGTCCGTTGTGTCAACGTGGCTTAGTACCCCAGTGTAACCACTGGTAAACACGAGGCTCGCTTACCAGGCAGCGGGATTTTGCTGCCACCAGCTGTCGGCTGAGCGTTTTACATCAGCACCGTTGTAGGGTGCCAGTTTGTTGGTGGGCTCAAGTGCCTCGCTGTAAAAGAAGTCGGGCAGATCATCGTCCTGCACGGCAAAGCCCGCCTGATAGTTAAACTCGTTTTCGAGGCGCAATGTCTCGATACCAAGGTTGTCAAAAAACTCGACGGTTATCGACGCGTCGTGCGCATCGTTCAACGCGTTGATGATAAATTCTTTTTGAACGTTGGTGACCGACCGGCCAAAAATGCACAGCCCCAGAGAATCGGATGTCGCTGTCAGTGCCTGTGCGTCGAGACTTGCGTGAACCAGTTCGTCGGCATCTTTGCCATCGCACTCATAGGTTGGCAGGTTACCGGCGGTATGGTCCGCCCCCTGTGCAGTCATCATCATGGTGATGCCAGTCACCTGAATAACACGCGGATCGTAGGCGCTGATGGTTTGCTTTTTAATGACTGGTACACGGTTGAGCTGGTAGTGCTCACCAACTCTGGCGGCGCCCTGTGCCACCAGCTTGCCGTGCTCGGTGCCGTTGCGCAGCTCGACGTCGATGATTTTTTCCATATAGGGCACATCGCCGAAGTCAGCCTGGCCTGCGTCCATAAGCACGCCGAGCGTGCCACCCAGTTCGATGGTATCGACCCCAAGGTCGTTAGCCAGCCAGTTTACCCGTGCCAGATCATCCGGTTCAGTGATGCCGCAGTTGGTGCCCATCAGGCCGATGGTTTCATACTCGACCGGTGACACAACTTCGTTACCGTTTTCATCGGCGTAGACGTTACTGCACTGAATAAGGCAGCCAGGCATACAGGCATGTGTGGTTTCACCGCCGCGTTCGATATTTTGCTCGCGCAGGTAGTCACCACTGAGTTTAAAAGTCTCGTCGCTGGTAGCTGCCCGGCCGCCGGTAAAGTTGCGCACCGGAATGCCACCAAGTTGATTGATCACATCGGACATCATCGCGGTGCCGGTTTTAGCGAAGTTATCGATGACGGGCTCGACCTCGAGCATTTTGTTGTACTGGCGTACCGCTCCCATAACTTTTTTGCGATCGTGAAACGGTGGCATTTTGTGCAGGTCGACAATGACTGCTTTTACCTTTTTGTTACCCATGACAGCGCCGACGCCACCGCGGGCGCTGAGCCGTGACGGGCGCAGGTCGACATCGCTGAACGCGATACCAGCCAGCAGGCCCTGATACTCACCGACCGGACCGCACAGGCCGATACTGACTTTCTTGCCGTACTTCTCGTGCAGCTTTTCGGCCGTCTCGAAATTGCCCATGCCCATGTACGGTGCCGCCGAGGAAAACTCGATGTCGCCGCCTTTTTTGAAGTGAATAATCACCCACTCGTCGGAGCTGTTGTAGAGGGTGAAACCGGCCAGTTCGAGCTGGCCAAGTGCAAAGCCAAAGGTGCCGCCGGAGTTGGCTTCTTTGATACCGCCGGTCAGCGGACTTTTACAGCCGACACTGGTGCGGTTGGCGTTGGAAAAATTGCTGCCTGCAAACGGTCCTGCAGAGAAGATCAGCGGGTTTTGCGGTGATAGTGGATCGACGGTTGCCGCGCCGAGATCAAGCAGCGAGCGGGCGATAAAATAGCGGCCTGCTCTGGCGACAGCCTCGCCGTCCAGCTGTTCTTTGCGAATGGACTGATCCGCCAGATCAATGTGGCAATAAGTGCGCATGGGGTTCTCCGTTCATTGGGGCGAAACACAGAGGCACCGGAAGTCTGTGTGGTAGATGTCCGCGCAGACTCCTGGCCTGTGTCATCGCCGTCTATGTGCACTGTAACAAAAAATTGCCACGAGTTAAGCGCACGGTGCAGGCTATTTGGCGGACACACGGGTTCGGTTAGCGCCAGTAGAAACGGATACCCAGACCCAGCGCAGTGTCATCGCCGAACTCCAGTTCCGCCAATGCGGCGAAGCCGGTGGAGATTTCATAGAGTGCGGCGACCTGTGCGGTCAGATCCGTGTCATATAGTGTTGAAATTTCCAGGGTGCCGTTCACTTCCAGCGCATCACTTACGGCATAGCGCGTGCCGCCACTGAGGTAGATGCCGGTATCGCTGTCGCCATCGCCACTGGCGAAATCAAGTCCGGCCTGGAACACCCAGTCGGCCTGTCGGTAGGTCGTTGAGCCAATGTAGTTGGTGGCACCGAGGCGCAATACATCCTGATCGAAAGAGCCGGCGCTGAGTGCCGCATACTCAACCCGTAATGCAAGGTTGGGTCGAAAGTCTGCTGAGCCAACCAATGCCAGTCCATCAGCATTATCGACGTCAATATATTTGAGTTCGGCGTAGTTGTAGTTAAAGACGTGCGCGCCGGTTCTGAGGAAGTCCAGTGCGTGGCTTTGGGTTGAAAACGTCAGTGCGCAGGTGATAGCTGCAGCAAGGATTCCATGACGTGTTGCGTACAAGTTGACCTCCGGGAGTAGTGGTTTTTTACCTCCAGGACAGGAGGAACCAGAATAATAACCCAGTGCGACCGTGTAACAGACAGGTTTTGCGTTCAGCGCTGCAGCACAAATGCGTCAATGTGACTGTCAATAATTTGCATCAAATTAACTGTGTAAGGGACGGGAATGGAGAAGCTGCAGGCGGTGGTGATGTTTTTTCTGAATAGTCGCTGTACAGCCGGGATCAATAAGACGATGGGTACACACCGACCTGCACAACGGCTAAGGAATGCTGCATGCGCAGGTCGGATTGAATTAGTCGATGGTCACTGAACTCTCAGTCAGTTGTGCGCAAACTGAAATCCTGCAGCGTGCAGCAGTTTGTTGAGCAATGACCACTATAGGGGCAGGGGATGTTTGACGCAGACCAGCTGCTTGATAAAACGCAGGCAGTCTGCAGGCAAATGCCAGTGTTTGCAGTGTTTTCACCAAAGGGTTGGTCTGCCTGTGCGTCGGGTTTGGCTGACTACAACTACGCACTGAACTTAAGTACGCAGACGATTTCTGTCATGGGCCGGTGCGCGCAGTACGAAAAACAGAAACGCGATTATTAAACAGGCGGTCATAGTATTTAGCTCCCTTGGGGGGTGGTTTGTGTCATGACACAATACAGTTATTGGCGTCATGACGCAAAAACTGAACCGTGCTTTATATTTTTGGACTATTGTCCATCTATTGTTGCGCCAGGAAACCTTGCCGATGTGAAATTCGGTAAATTGCGTAACACATTTGACATTGATCGCCGTGCCGCGGAAGTCCCTGTTTATAAAAGCTGCTGAGCGGTGAAATTACATTGCAATTATGTAAAAATTGTAGGGATAACCTCAGTGGTTATCCGTCAGTTATGTGGCTGTGGATTATCTGATTCACGGTTGCACTGATTTGTAAAAAATGATGTCACTCCGCAGTGGGCGCATCATGACTAGTGGGCACTCACGGGTGCTGTGTTTTTTAGCGGAGAATTCATGTCGGCGGAGTACGCGCAACAAGACGATGGCTACTGGGCGGCTTTTGTGCCGCCGTCAGTGCATGGCGCAATGCCATGGTCACTGGCAGCTATCGCGTGCGTTGCCGTGGTGGTACTGGCGGCGTTGTTTGCAGCAACCAGTTGGTGGACTGTGCTTCAGGTTGAACAACAACTCGATGCTGATGTGCGCGCTGGTCTGCAGGCCAATGGCATTGAAGCGGAACAGCTCGGGTTTCAATGGCGCTATCGCGATGTCACTGTAACCGGTGAGCTGCCGGAAAAGACAACGCGGCAACAGCTGACTGATGTCATCAGCGCGGCGAGCCGGGGCGTGCGCAGAATTGTTTTATCGATTACGGAGCCTGCGGATACCTCCCGCGCGTCACCGGAAATGGGTTCGGTCGATGTGCAGGTCAGTCTGATCAATGGCAAGTTGTCGTTATCAGGGACCGTGCTCACAGTGTCGCAGCGCCAACAGCTGGTCGATGCGGCATCGAGTGCCGTTGGCGTCTACAACGTCGACAGCTCACTGACAGTGTCCGGGCTGCTCGAGGCCAACCCGGGCTCTGATGAACGCGTGCTGAGTCTGGCAAACTCTATTGCCGGCCTCGACAAGGCCATAGCCGCAGATGCAGTGCTCTCGGCAACCGATTTTCGTTTTAACGCGACGGTTGCCGATGAAACCCAGGTCGATGATCTGCTAAGACGCCGTGGCACTGCCGGCGATCTTGGCCTGGTAATCAGTGGTGATATTATTGCGCGCAAAAGTGTGCCTGGCGGCGAGATCACCGTGTCAGCCGTATTGTCCAACGGACGGGTTGCACTTGATGGCGTTGTCGCTAACCAGGAACAAAAGGATATGCTGCTGAGCGCGGCGTCAAAAGTGGTTGAGCCAGAGCACGTACTTGATGAGATCGTTGTCGCCATTGGCTCAGACAGCAATGCCTCGGGGCAGGACAATGAAACCCTGCGTAAACTTCAGATTGCCGCAAACGCCATTGAATCCTTTGCCGAAACACTGGAAGCTGATGTTCGACTGGCAACAGATACGTTTGCTTTTAATGCATTGCTTGAGTATGAAGAGAACACAACCGAGCTCATGGTGATTCGCGAGCAGGCGGCAGAGATTGGCCTGCAGGTCAAAGGGTCTATTGAATCGAGGCAGATGTCACTGGGCCGGGAAGTACTACTGTTGCAAGCTGAAATCGACGCACTGGCCGATGAGATTCGGGAGCGGCTGGTGTTCGACAGAGCAGATATAGAGTTGACATTCGACGCCAAAAAGTCACTCGATAAACTGGTTGATGCAATGAATCGCTATCCACGCACCGTGGTTGAAATATCCGGCCACACGGACAACGTTGGCGATGAGCAAACCAATGCACTGTTGAGCCTCGAGCGGGCAATTGTCGTGCAGGAGTATCTGGAACGCAGTGGTATAGATCCATTGCGACTGCGTGCGCTGGGTAAAGGCGAGTCTTCACCGCTGGTCAGCAACAGCACGGAAATTGGCATGAAGCAAAACCGGCGTGTGGAGTTTGTCGCGCTCGGTGAATTTGAATACTGACGCGGGTACGAACAATGTTGTGGGTAATCTGGGATATCTTGCTGCCGCTGACCGCTGCCTTTTTAGCGGGCCTGTTTATTGGCTGGCTGATCTGGCGCTGGCGGCGCATGCGAATCTCCAGCGAAGAGCTGGCCACCATTCGTCGCAGCAGTGCGCGCTATAAAGCAGATGCTGACACGCTGCGCAGTCGCAACGCCGAGCTGGCAGACCGGTTGCGCGGATCCGGTGGCAGCGTTAGCGATGGCGCTGTTGACAATGGCGATCTAGCGGCTGCCAATGAAAAAATAAACATGCTGCAATCGCAATTAAAAAATGCCAAAAGCGAACTCGCTGAAGCGCACAAGCGCAGCAGTCAGCGGCGCTCCGGTGGCTCTCAACTGCGTTCATCAACGTCCGATCGTGTTCGCGAACTTGAGTCGGAACTGAATGCGGCACAACATAAAATCGAACAGCTGCAAACCGAGGCGGTGAATGCCCAAAGCGGCAGTGACGAGGTGACAGGAAGCCGGCTCAGGACCCGTAGTGCCGATCCCGACATTATGGAAGAGATTGTCGTGCGCGATAAAATGATAGCGACGCTCAAACATTCGCTGGAGCAGTATGGCGAACAGCAGGATGCGACCGCGTTAATGGCAGAGCTTGAAATAAAAAACCAACGAATCCTCGCACTGGAAACCATGCTCGGCAATTCCAAACGCGTCGCCTGACGCACCTCTTCAGTCCGCCGACATCCGATTACATACCAAGCGGCGCGGTTAACTGTAGCGGGTTGTATTAACCGTAACGCCGTCCGGTGAACAAGCTCTGGAAGCAATACACGGCGATCTAACACCGCAAATGTGTTTAGTGCACTGTGCAGCGTGCTAACAGGCTGCTGGTATGTTTGTTATGACGCGAAGCGAATTAACAAAGCGTCGGAGACTGCGCGGCAGT
>CAYMFQ010000002.1:89952-103795 GCA_964389335.1 uncultured Granulosicoccaceae bacterium | reverse complement strand
GTCGTTTCACCCGCGGTGGTGCCGCCGGTCGTTTCACCGGCAGTCGTGCCGCCAGTGGTTTCACCGGCGGTATCACCGGTAGTGTCGGTGCCAGTGGTTTCACCGCCGGTGTCACCAGTTGTGGTGCCAGTTGTTTCACCGGTGGTTGTGGTACCGGCGGTAGCGGTACCACCAGCAAGCAGAGCAGCGGCAGCATCGTTTACGCCATCACCGTCGGCGTCATCGGCACCACCGACTTGTTCGACCTCGAAAGAGTCGTCGATACTGTTACCGTTCTCATCGGCGGCAGTTGCTGTAGCGTCAGCCGGCGATTCATATTGATCGGCGATACCGTTTTCATTGGCATCTCTATCGTCAATGCCATCCATATCCACGTCGCGATCGTCGACGCCGTCGGCGTTAGTGTCCACGAGTTCGGCAGTTGCATTAAAAGGGTCAAGTACCTGAAATGCGTCGGGTGTGCCGTCGTTGTTGGCGTCAGCGACTACAGGCGTAGTGTCCTCATCGGCCGGATCGTCGTCATCGTCGCTGCTGCATCCAGCTAATACCGCGACGCTAAACAACGGCACTAATGCCATCGGCAGCCAGCGTTGTCTCATCGTTGTGCGTGTCTTCATCAGTTGGTCTGATCCAGGTTGCTTCGGTTAATCGGAATTGCCCCACAGATATCAGGGAAGCAACAGGTTTGTGTACTGAACACAATTGCGCTTCTTGGTGGAACGCACGGGTCTAGCGGTAGCTACCTACCCGTTACATAGATGTTACAGCAAGCTGGTTAGTGATCGCTAACCGCACACCTTGGATTTGGATTGCATATCGTTAAACATTGTTGCCCGGTATATGTATACAGGCGCTAGTGCATGAGCAATTGGAAAGGTGTTTGCGGTTAGTCGTGATGCAGTGTAACGGATTGCCCGTTGCACTCCGGATTCAGTACTTTATAAACGCGGCGCAATCGTTAAGGCGATTGCACCGGCAATGACCGGACTTGTGATTAGTCCGGCCGGGTCGGGTCAGTGCCGTTTTGTACTTCTTCCAGGTTGGTTCTGCCATCGCCATCCTGGTCACGACTAAAATCAAACTCGTTGTCGGTAAGTTCAATTGATACAGCCTGTACACCGACAGGGATCGTTCGAACAGCGTTGGCAAGTATCAGCGAGACACCGGAGTCCAGGCGCTGTAGCAGTATGACTTCTACCCGTACGCTTTGGCGTGTTGTGGCAACACCGGTGATTTCAAAGTCATTGCCATCGCGCCGCACTGCTCGTGGTGTACCTGCTATGGTCGCGATAACCTGTGTTATCTGCGGGTCATTAATGATTGTGGGCAATGCAAAGCGGATTGTGAAGTTTCGGGTTTCAGGCCCGGGGTCGGTTGGATTGTTGAACTCGAACGGGTCGGTATCCTGCTCGCGTTCTGCCAGGTTGCTGATCTGATCGTTGTCGTTATCAAATGGCGTGTCGTCGAAATCGTCGTCAAACAGTTGCAGAGTCTGGTTGCTGGAACCGAGCGAAAGCGTCGAGGTGTGCCTGGTCAGTTCGAGGATGCCGCCGTCATCGAGCCGCTCCTGGAATAATATGCTGACGTCAACCGTGCTGTTTGCGGGTATCGACAGGCTGATTCTGAACTGCTCACCGGTTCGGTTCAGCTGAAACTGCTGTCCGGCTACCGTTGCTATTGCCTCAACTCGCTCGATATCGAGCGCCTGTACCTGCCTGATGCGATTCGGTACGTCGAGGCTGATCCCGTCATCCTGAATATGCATCTCTGTGGTGCTGTTCTCACCACCACAGCCGTACAGCAGGCACGAGAGCAGGCACGGGCACAGGTACCGCCAGAGTGACTTTGGAATGTAGTTCATGTTCCTAACAGTATCACAAACCAGCTGAACGCTCGCATCAACACCCGAAACGCCCGGCAACGTGCCCGCGTGTTAACGCCCGCCCGGCCGTAGCGTTTAGATTCAGGTTGGCGTTTGCTATTCGGGTGTTAGTTAACGAGTACCGTATCTGCGGTTAAAAAGCGTACCTGCGTCTACCGGCAAACGGCTTAACGTTTGTGCGATGGCGTCCGATATAACGCCAAGTCACTAGAGCGAGCGCGTCGCTCACTCAACCGACACACAATTTTATCGAAACGTGACTCACTATTCGAAAAGCAGGAACGAGTTGTAATGAAATCGATTATTTCGCAGGGCCTGTGTGCGCTGCTGCTGGCGGGTTGTGTCGGTGGTAACAGCGGTGATCGCGCAAAGTCGGATACCGATATCGCCACAGATGATGACGTACTGCGCG
Source organism: uncultured Granulosicoccaceae bacterium (assembly GCA_964389335.1). Taxonomy (GTDB): domain Bacteria; phylum Pseudomonadota; class Gammaproteobacteria; order Granulosicoccales; family Granulosicoccaceae. Next base: position 101,501 of record CAYMFQ010000002.1, on the reverse strand, counting down.
CGGTTAGTACCGCACCGCTTAGCGTGCGTCAGGAGATGTTTAACTACATTGAAGACGAGTATCTCTGGTACCAGGATCTGCCATCTGTTGATTTAACTGTCGATACCTATGCAGATCTGCGCAACTTGCTGGAAGACCTGCGCAAAGTACCTGAGGATCGCTTTAGTTATCTCGCCAACGCCGTCAGTCAGGCGCAGCGCTTTCAGCTCGGTGTCAGCGGTACCTTTGGTTTTCGTTATTCCGTGCGCGGTGAAGATCCGCTCGACATCCGCATAATTTCGGTTGACGACCTTGGTACAGTGGCGCAGGCCGGAATTCAACGCGGTGATCGGATTATGGTCATCGACGGTCAGTCTGTTGAGGCGATGAGCGCCGACGAATTCAGTCAGTTTCTGTTTGCCGATACCAGTCTTGGTGTGCAGCATACACTGCTGGTCAGACATCCGGATGGCAGCGAAGGCGAGTACCAGATCACCCGGACTGAACATCTGCTAAGCCCCATTCGACGCCAGCAGGTATTCACCAGCCCGGCCAGCGGACGTCGTGTCGGTTACGTGCAGGTTGAGGAGTTTATCGGTCGCACCGCAGAGTTGATGCCACAGATGCGCGCGGGGTTTGTCAGCGAAGCGCTCGACGATTTGATTCTGGATTTACGCTATAACGGCGGCGGTTTTGTCAGTGTGTCGCGTGATCTGGCCAGCTCTTTCTATGGTGAGAGTCAGCCTTCCAATGTTTACACCGTGCTGCAATATAACGATAAAAACCGTGGCAATGATATTACCTTTCCCTACCTGCAGTTTGACAATGCACTAACCGGACTGCAGCGAATTTTTGTATTGACGACAGCGTCGACCTGTTCTGCGTCAGAGGAGGTGATCAATGGGTTAAAGCCGTTTATGGAGGTTATCACCATTGGTGCTACAACCTGCGGTAAGCCCTATGCATCGACACAGTACCAGTTGATACCCGGATTGGTGAGTATGAACATTCTGGATGCACGCAGCATCAACGCAAACGGGGAAGGTGATTTTTATCTCGGACTACCGGCTACCTGCGAAGTGCAGGATGATCCGATATTACCTTTCACCGACCCGCAGGAGTCACTGATTTCCGCGGCATTGTTCTATACCGAGAACAATCGTTGTCCGGTTTCGGCTGATCGTCAGGTGTTGTCTGCAGGAGCGCGACCGAACACTTCGACACTGCACGGCGATCTGACCGCTCAGGGTGCGTTAATCTCGCGATAAGGTTTTAACAACCGCAGTTCTGCAGATTCTGTAGTTCTGCGACATGTTGTACTGGCCTTAGTGACTGCTAGTCGGCATAGCATATCGCCTTGGCTGGATCGCCTTTTCGCGACAGGGTCATCGCGCTGTCCGCAACGGAACTGAGACGGCCTACAAGAGCGCTGCGCTGATCCGCAGACAGGTCGTTTAACAGCGTTTGGGCGAAGTCCATCCACAGTTCGCGGTTCTGATTCCATTCTTCCGGATAGTTTTTTTGTGTAATGTCCCACAGGCTGTCGATGTGGGCCTGCACCTGCTGTGGAAACTGTTCTGTGTCCCGGCGTCGCAGCAGCTCGATGAATTGACTGGTCCAGTCCTGCCACAGTTTAAAGCGGCGATCCCCCATGCTTGTCTGTTTCGACAACGTAGTCTTCAGCAGTGCCTGTTGCTCGTCATTCAGCTTTACGCCACTTCGTGATGCCCAGGTAACGATGGTATCGTGGCGACGTTCGCGCCGCTCGTCGGCGGTCTCTTCCTTGTATTCGTCGTAGCGTTCCTGTCTGTTGTCGGTGAGCTTCTTGTGCAGCTGGTCAATTTGCCAGTCGGCCATATCGATTAAAAATCCCGTAGCGCCGCTGATGGGGCTGCACGCTCTGGCGCGCTGGCTGCGCGTTTGAACGGTATTGAACCAGTCATCCAGCTGTATGCGTGAAACCGGCTGATCAGTCTGTAGCGTTGTCGCAACGTTACGCAGAAAGCCACTGTATACCGGTAGTTCAGAGGTTCTGTGCCACTGCTGGAAGCGCTTGAAAGCCTGCTCAATCCATTGTTTTTGTTCGCTGTCGAAATCGGCGTAGGTCTTTACCCGATCTGCAGCGCGGTTGGCGGCGGCGTTGTAGGCCGTACCCAACACAAGGGAACTGGTACAGGCGGCAAGCAACAGTGAACTGATAACGACCATACCGACACGGGCAGCGCGGCTGGCCGTTGCCGGCAGTGTGGTAGAAGCTGGTCGGTTGCTTAAACCGGTGGCTGGTGCAGCGTGCGCTTGTGCTTCAGACATAGCGTTTAATCCTGAGTCAATTGATCCATGGCCCGCTGAGGGCCGGCACACCTGGCTATTGGTACCTGTTTCGCAGTTACGGTTCAATGGCCCAAAGCGGTCACAGTTCTTTACAGTATTTGTGTGACTGCTCACCGTGCGGACAAGTTCGCCGGCTCCGGTATTGCATCGGAGCTGACGTCGCCCGAGCGTTGAAATATTACTTTCGATCAATTTCAGCAAAATAATGAACATCTACTAAACTTCTTGTTTCGTGGGTGTGGACTCTACAAAAACCTAAACGGAAAAAAATGAGTCTCGTTCTGCATAGTGCTGGTTAGTGCGCTGTTTGCTAAATAGTTTTCTAAAGAATTTTCTGATATTGCAGCCAACAGTTTCTAGTGGCACCCCGAATTTTGTGCCCCGTTTGCGGCGCGCGCGTGTCTGCAAAAATACTTAAACAGATAGAATAATGAGTGGAGTGACCCAATGCACAAAATGTTAATGTCGGCCGTGGTTGCGGCGGCACTGGTTCAGGGTTGTACAACCGCATCCGACTCGATCAGAAGTTCTGCGGGTGCTGATGAGCACAGTACTGGCTACGTGGCTGCTAACAGCGAGTACGTGCGAGTAACCAATGGCAACTGCCTGCGCAGTATTGGCTGGTCAAGCGACAACATGGTTGTTGAGTGTCAGGCTTCATCCAATGCACCTGTGGCCGAGGCGCCTGCTCCCAAGGTGGCAAAACTTTCTTACAACGGCAAGGCGTTGTTCGAATTTGATTCGGCGCAGCTCAGCTCAACCGGACAGCGTGAACTCGACGGTCTGGTTGCCAAGATGAATGCAGCCAGCGGTATCGGTGAGATCAGTGTTGTAGGCCATGCGGACAGCATTGGCACCCAGAACTACAACCAATCATTGTCAGAGCGCCGCGCGGCTGCGGTTCGCAGCTACCTGAAAGCCGCACTCAACAACGTGCGTGTTTCAGCGGTTGGCATGGGCGAAACTTCTCCGGTTGCAGACAATGCCACGGCGGAAGGTCGTCAGAAAAACCGTCGTGTCGAAGTGAATGTCGACGCAACAGTAGAGCAGTAGCATTACGTTCAAGGCCGCGTAACACGCGGCCTTGACTCAAAACCCGTAGGTAAGCGCAAAGTAGCTGTCTTCATCGACAATACTTTCAAGACCGTCGACGTCTGAGCGGCGGTAGCGATAGGCATACTTCAGGGCGGTGGTATCGGACAGCCGATAGGAAATGCCAGCCTCAGCATCCAGCGTATCCTGCGTTTCACCGGTGCGGCTTTCGACAGTTGCGTTGAAGCGGAATGTATTGAACAGTATGCGGCTGTAGTTCCCGCCCAGAAATAGAAAACCGCTGGTTTCATCCTCTCGTTCATTATCGAATAGTAGTTGCCGAGCACCACCTCCCACTTCGATAGTCAGTAAGCTCTCGCGCGACAGGCGAATGTGATTGCCGAGTCCGACCAGCGCATCGACCTGTTGATCAACAATGGAGTCAGCATCTTCTTCAATGCTGAATTTCCCGAAGCTGTAAAACGAGCGGCTCATATTAAACACCGGGTTGTAGCCCAGGCGAAAGCTGTTGCCGTTGTCTTCGCGTGCCCAGTCCAGATAGATATAGTGGGTCATCGGCTCACCGTTGTGGCGAGCATAAAAACGCAGGGTCGGGTTTTGGCTGGACCCGAATTGTGTGCCGGCTTCCAGTCCGCCACTCCATTGCGCCTGCGCTGGCATTTGCAGCAGCGCGAGCAGGGGCAGTGCAGCGGCTAGATTTGCAGGCCGCAGCGAGTTGGATATTCTGGTCCTGGTTATTCCGGGCATAGCACACACCGATTAATTCAGTTGGGGAGAGAAGCGGCGGCGTCGCTGGTGGTTTAGCGCAGTTGTTTTCTCGTTAAAGCGCAGTCCGCGCACCGCTCGTCAGGCTGCAATGATTGTCTGTTCGCAGCTGTAATCGGCTATTGTACGAGAATGTCAGTATTACAAAGGTAGCAATTTGGAATGTTCGCCGGATGTGCGCGGACTGCTCCGGCAAGCATGTGATGCCGGACCTGCCTTGTCCTGTAGATGTGTGAATATTCCGCGCGTGTGACAACTACCAGGTGCGTACCGGACCTGAGTCGAGGTGCACAAAGTTGGAAGACGGGTAGTATCCGACGCCACCGCCACCGAGTGTCAGTGCGGCTTTTTGTACGTTACGGGTGGCAATGCGCGGCATTCTGATATCGATTGCGCGACCGGCCATGTGAAAACTGCGACGGGCGACGCCTTCTGTGGTGCGGCGCAGCATGTCATTGGTTTGCTTGGATCGATACCCGGACAGCACCAGCACCGGCTGATGCACGTCGAGTGTGCGGGTCAGCAGGTACAAAATATTCAGTAAGCGCGGATCAATGGATTTGGTTTCACTGGTGCGAAAATCTCGCAAAATCCAGTTGACGCGGTTCAGTCCTTCATGCAGATAATTGCCATCGGCCCAGTAAACGATGCGTTCCTGCTCGCCGGTGTGCGCATTGTTAAGCGACAGTGCACGCTCCGGATAGACAATCTGTTTGCGAACTTTGGCAGCAGCCGGTGCAAATGGTGTGAGCGTGGCTGCGGCCGCGGCGAGCAGCAGCGAGCGTCTGCCATGCAGGCGCTGTTCTGTATTGTTTGAGCTGTGTGTGGGCGATCCAGTGCCCGTGTTGTCTTTCGTGTACCCATGAGCGGTCTTCGCGACGTCATCACCGCCATCAATACCGCCAGGGGCAGGAAGCCGTTCCTGTCTGCCGTTTTGCTGGTTTCGCACAGTTGGTCTGCTCATTATTAAGTCGGGTCTTATTTCTGGGCTGTAAATCTTTAACCGCGTGCTCTGTCCCCGAATTCGCCCGATAGTTAAGAATGAAGTTTCAGATGCAGTTATAACACCAGAATACCATGGTTTATTTGTAATGATTGGGTATTTTGGGGCGCAAATGGCGGCAAAAACGGCGTTTTCAGTTAAGTGACGTAACATTGTTGAATCGAATTCGGCGCCATTTTAAGGCCAAATTTGTATTCGTCAATTGATTGATGCAGTGTGCGCTTTGTTTCCGTCACCATTGAATTGCTGCCGGCTGATTGACAAAATCGACAGCCCCGGACCCCCGGTAACAAGAGCTTATTGTGGCGAAAATAGTGTTTCGGCTGAGAAATGTGCCGGATGATGAAGCGGATGAAGTCAGGCAACTGCTTGATGACAATTCAATTCCCTGGTTTGAAACCAGCGCCGGGCGCTGGGGAATATCGTTCCCGGCGATCTGGTTGAACGATGATCGCGATCTTCAGCGCGCGCGGCAATTGCTCGACGCCTACCAGTCGGAACGTGTGCAAAGCGTTCGGCAGGCCCAATCCGAAGTGCCACCAGTCACTATGCTGACGCAATTTTTGCAGCGACCCGTGCGCACACTGCTGGCGCTGATTTTTATTGCTGTGGTGGTGTACTTTTCAATCACGCCGTTTCTGTCTCTGCATAAGACGCTCTAAACCTCGATAATCCGCCCGTCCCTGGATAAACACGGCATCCCTTTGAATCCTGTCATCGTTAATGTTTTTCGCAACCAGTGGCTTGAGTCCCGACATCGGGGCGCCGCTGTCGCCGTCGGGCCGGATGGTGATGTGGTGTTTCAGCTTGGCGATATCGAGGCACTGGTATTTCCACGATCCTCGCTTAAGCCTTTCCAGGCAATACCACTGGTTGAAAGCGGCGCTGCCGCGCACTTTGCCATGAGTGATCAGGAGCTTGCACTGGCCTGCGCCTCGCACAACGCAGAGCCGGTGCATCAGCGGGTGTTGTCGCAGTGGATGCAGCGCGTTAACCTGGAGCCCGAGCATCTGGCCTGTGGTCCGTCACTACCGCTGGACAGCGAAACCGCGCATCAGCATCTTCGCGAGGGCGGGGAGGCCGCCAGACAGCTGCACAACTGTTCCGGCAAACACACCGGAATGCTAACCCTCGCCAGGCATCTCGATCAGCCGATTGAGGGCTACGATGCTGTCGATCATGCCACTCAGCAGCGCTGGATTAGTGTGCTTTCAGAATTTAGCGATACAGACATTGCCCAACAGCCCTGGGATCGCGATGGCTGCGGACTGCCGGCTTTTGCATTGCCACTACGTGCACTGGCCCTGGCCTACAACCGGCTCTGCTTTCCGCGTCGATCGCAGAGTAGAGCGCAGAATCAGAGTCGGCAGGCAGCGATCTCCGCGATAACCAGCGCCATGCGCAGGCATCCTGATATGGTGGCGGGCCGCAATCGCTGTTGCACCGCTACTATGCGAGCCGCCCCCGACGTGGTGGTGAAAACAGGTGCTGAAGGGGTATTCGGCGGGGTATGTCTGGACAGTGGGATTGGCTTTGCGCTGAAGGTTGATGATGGCGCATCGCGTGCGGCGGATGCAGCGCTCGGTGCGTTGCTAAAATCCCTCAACATTATCGATACACAGTGTTACCGGGCAACAAAGGCTTTCTATCAGCCCGAGCTGCGTAATTCTCAAGGCTTTGTGGTTGGCAAAATCGATGCGGCAGAAATCTGGTCGGATGCGTAAATCAGTCGGATGCCAGTTGTACGATGTGTTCGTACAGCGTCCGATCGAGAGTTATTGAATCGTGCTGCTCGCATTGTTGCGCCAGTGCTTCGCTGTGGTCACCGGGTAGTCGGATCGGCGTTTGTGGCTGGTGTCGGCCGCTGCGGATGGTTGCGAGCAGGGCGTCCGTACGCGCAATAAACGAGTTGTCGCCCAGCACCACGGCCGGGTCAATGCCGATAATCAGATTGCCGCGATTGTCGGTCTCTTCGCCGGCAATACTGGCGTGTGTCAGCGGTCCCGTTAGCATTTCAAACATAAGTGCCAGCCCTGAGCCCTTATTGCCGCCAAAGGTTCGAAGCGCGCCGGCAATGGCGGCTTCTGCTGAGGTGGTTGCCGCGCCATCGCGATCGACCGCGACATCATTGGCAATCGGGGTTTGTTGATCACGCGCCTGCAGCAGCGCAAACCAGGTGGTGGCGGCTGTGGCCATATCGAGCACCAGTGGAGCGTCGCTGGTCGGGATGGCGATGGCAATTGGATTGGTGCCCATTACCGGATCGATGCCCCCGCTGACTGCCATCACCTTGGGCGAACCAGCCAGCACGATTCCAATGTAACCGTAGTTCGCCAGCTGCCGGGCGTAGTACCCGATAGCACCGGTCGATGAACGCGTGTTATTGGTGGTTACTAATGCCAGGCCACTCTCGCCAGTGAGTGAAATCGCCTGCTCTGCGGCCTTTTGCAAGACCAGCATACCGACATTGCCCATGCCATCCAGGTGCGCGATGTTGACCGAGCGGCGGGTGGTAGTAATTGCGCTGCAGTCCGGGTCTGGCAGCACGGTGCGCTCCCTGATTTTTGCCAGCCCCTGGGTACTGCCGCGTTTTTGCGCGTACATCAGGACACTGTGCACGACAGTGAGTGTTTCACCGCTCAGGCCCAGTGCCACCAGGGCGCGTTCCACGCTGTCACTGAGACTGGAGAGAGAAACGGTAACGGTCTGTGGCGTAGTCAGGGCGTGCTCCCGGGCGTTAGTTATGCCGGCCCGACGACTGACCCGCAGATGCCTGCTGTTCCTCCAGTTCGTCGATATTCTTTGGCCAGTCTTTCTTCAGCAGTTTTGACAGTGATCGATCTGCCAGCAATTTTCCGCCGGTCTGACAGCGTGGGCAATAGTTGGTTTCGTTGCTGGCAAAGCGGATGCGTTGTACCAGCGTTTCGCACACCGGGCAGGGCTGGCGATAGCGACCATGCACGGCCATGCCATCGCGAAACGCTGTGACTTTTACGGGAAAGCTGTCGCCATAGTGGCTTTTTAGTTGCTCAACCCAGTGTGACAACACGTGCTGGCAGCTGTGGAACAGTGTTGCAATTTCCTCGCGCTGCATTTTTTGTGTCTGGCGCACCGGCGACAACTGAGCGTGGTGCAAAATTTCGTCAGAGTAGGCGTTGCCTATGCCACTGAACAGTGTCGGATCAGCCAGTGCGCGCTTCAGCGTGTGATTGCGTAGCTGCAGCCGCTCACTGAACTGTGCAAGTGAGCTGTCAAATACTTCAATGCCGCCCCGGTCCTGAGACAGCATGGCAGATTCACTGTCAAAGCAATGCAGCGATGCGCGTCGCTTACTGCCGGCTTCGGTCAGTATCAACGTTCCGCTGTCAAACTCGAAGCTCGCAAGGGCTTTACCTGCGCGCGCTTTTGCACCGGCATCGCGCCATTGAAATCGGCCGGCGATCATCAGGTGCAGCACCATCCAGCCGTCGTTATCGAAGCCCAGGCAAATTCGTTTCCCAAGCCGGCGAATGCTTGTCACAGTGTGGTCGCTGAACTGTTCCGGAGCCGGTGCAACCGTGCGCAATAAAAAGGGACTGCTGATGACGACCCCGCGCAATGACTGCTGTTGTATACGCTGCTGCAGGGCCTCGATGTACAGCGTGAGATCGGGAAGTTCTGGCACCGGTGGTTCCGTGAGTGTTGAGCAACAATAACCTTTAGGTAATTGGCTGAATATGCCGACTAATCATAGAGTATCTCGCTAAAACGGTACCGGACCAGTGTACCTGCATTGCAGTTCGGCATTGCAGATTGCATTGGTTGGTCGGCCCGATAACAAACGAATTGAAGGCGCGATTTTGGCTGACTCTGCCCCCTCCACCAAGAAAAACGGTTGGCAGCCCTACATTGCCACTGGCAAAAATGGCAAATATCCGCTGCCTGCGTCCAGCGTCTGGGCTGCGGGCCTTGTGGCGTTATTCCTGTTGTTAATCGTGACACTGGTTGTGATTGTGCCGCGTGTGGAAACGAGGCTGACACAGCAAACCAGTGCGCGTCTTGATGCTGCCGGCATTGACGCAACAACACTCGCTGTTTCGGCGAACTACCGCAATCTCAGCATCTACGGCGAACTGCCGCCCGGCGTGGATATGGAGCATCTGGCCGTGGTGCTGAATTCCCCCGATCATGCATCGAGCACGTGGTTTGCAGAGGGTGCAAGACAGGTGCGTGTGGAAGTATCCGAGGCGCCTGTGCCGATTGTTTCCGAACCACTGATACCACAGCGACTCGATGTGCAGTTTTTATCAGACGGAAAAATTGCATCGCTGGATGGCATGGTGCAAACACAGGCGCAACGTGAACGTCTGGTTAATGCGGCGCTCGAGTCCGGTGTCGAATCCATCAATGACAACCTTGATGTGCTGGTTGGCAACCAAACAACAGACGGCGGTGATGTAAAAGTGGATACGCTGGTACAGATGCTTGCGCTGTCAGGCCCTGAACATGTGGCCGCTGCACAGGCCAAGCTGACAACGCGCAATCTTACTTATCGATACACCGCGAAAGATCGCGCTGCCGCCAGGCTGATAGAACAGGCCTCAGCATTGACCATGGTCGACTTTGAGGTAATAGGCGAAATGGGTTACATCCGGCGCGGCTCCATCGATGCCACGGCCGTCAGCGACGGTAGTGAAATCGTGCTGTCCGGTTCAGTGCTGTCCGATGTTCATCAAAAGCGACTGAATTTTGCCGCGGCCGAAGCGGTGGGTGCAGATAACGTGATCGATAACCTGACGGTTAGTGGTGAAGAAGCACGTCTTGGCGGAGCTGGTAAACGCGTCGAAATAATGGCCAGTGCACTGTCGCTGTTTAAGCCCGGATCGAGTGTCACTATGCAACTGGCGGGCAGTGATCTGAACGTTGATGCGGTGGTTCAGGATGATACCGATCGCGGTGCGTTGATGGATGCGCTGCATCAACCTGACTCTGCAGGTGGCGACATTGCATTGACAGTCAATGAAAAAATAAAGGTGCTGAACGTCAATGAAAATAATCGTGTTGATCTGCTGCAGGAGCAGTTAGACGCCTATACTCAGTTAATCAGAAAAACGGTTGTGTTTAACAGCGGTGAGACACAACTCGGTCGGCGCGCAAAATCCACCCTCGACAAAGTCGCGCTAAAAATTGCTGACTTCCCCGGCCTGCGTGTCGAAGTAGAAGGTCATACCGATAACGTTGGTCGGGCGCGGGTAAATGATGAGTTAAGTCAAAAGCGCGCTAACGCTGTGCGCGACTACCTGATTGCCCGTTCCGTACCGGCAGAAAGTCTGGTGGCAGTTGGGTACGGTCAGCGACGACCACTTGAATCCAACGATACCGTTGAGGGTCGGAGACTAAATCGCCGCGTGCACTTCAGCGTGCTTGAGAACAAGAAGAATGATTAGCGAATCTACAAGATCGCACAGCGAAGAGGTGAACGCAGACAGTCTCGCGGAATCCTCAATTAATAATTGGACGGACCACTAGTTATGTCATGGGTTTTATGGGACATCATTACCCCTTTGCTGCTGACGTTTGGCCTGGGGCTCAGCATGGGCTGGCTGCTTTGGCGCTGGCGGCGCGAACAGATTAGTGGCGATGCTGTGGTCGCAGCAGAGGGCGCGCAGGCTGTCGACAGTGCTGAAGCGGAAAGCGCTGACGGCGAGAGCGCGGATAACGAAGGTGCCGATAGTGATAGTGCAGCGGCAAAAATGGAATCGATCAATGCGGTTTTGATTGCTGAACGCGATGAGGCCGTGGAACGTGCCAATGCTGCAGAAAACAGCCTGTCCGAAGCACAGGTGGAAATATTAAAACTCAAGACAGAACTGTCTGATCAGGCTACCGGACTGAGCGACGAAGATATCGACAATTCGGAAAAGTTTCAAAACCTCGTAACATTACTTGCCAAAGAGCAGGAGCAGCGCGCTGAGATTGAGCTTGAACTGACTGAGGCCAGTGAACGTCGTGATCTGCTGGAGCGCGAACTCGAAAAAGCAAAGGATGCGGCGGCGGATTTTGATGAAGAGAAATTGACAACGCTGCAGGAAGATCTGGACCTGTCGCAAAAGGTCATCGAGGAAAAAGATCAGCAGTACCTCGACAGTGTGCTTGAGATGGAAAAGCTGATCGAGGATCGTGATGCGCGCATTGCCACACTTGAGGAAACGCTTGCCAGCGCAGCCACTGCTGGTAATGACACCGCCGGCGATATCTCGGTCACCGATGGAACCGATAGTGATGAAGCTGATAGTGATGACTCGGTACCCGTTGATGAACTAGCCGCTGATACAGCGGTGGCGGAAGTAGCCGACGATAACAACGCGGTTGAAGTGAGTTCGACAGAAGACGGTAATGCGGCAGCTGATGAATCTTCGATAGCTGAGGAGGTAATAGC
>CAYMFQ010000002.1:79980-89852 GCA_964389335.1 uncultured Granulosicoccaceae bacterium | reverse complement strand
AGGTGCGCAAGAGCCTCGAATCAGCCCGGCCACTGCGGCGGAGATAGCAACCGCACTGGCAGAAGAGTTTGATATCGATACGGTTGAGCTGCAATCACCGGCAAATGCTGAAAATGCAGATGAACTGGCCGTCAGTGACACCGCTTCGGTCAATGTGCAGGGCGATGCTGCTAATGAGGACAGCGCCGATGAGGCAGCCGATGACACAGAAAGCGCAACGGCCCCGGCAGTGGTCGACCCTGTTACCGGGGCTGATGCATCGAATGAACCTGTAGTCGAACAGGATGCCACAGCCATTGACAATGCGTCAGATGCTGTCAGTGAAGAGGCTGCAGTCGACGAAAAGGAACAGGAAACGACTAACGCTGAAACTGTTGTGGCAGATGATACCGTGGCCGAATCTGTTGAAGATGATACGGCGCAGCATGATGAGACGCCGGAAGTTCAGCCAGGTACGGCAAGCACAGCAGACACAGAGTCTGAAGTTAGTGATGCTGGTGAGGTTGCAGCCAGTCAGGAACACATTGACATTGGGTCGGATGCTGATGGCGCTGAAACTCAGGTAAGTGAGAGCGCTGATGATGAGTCAGTGTCCGATGAAAGTGCCAAATCAATAGCGGACAATGAGGTTGATGAAAGCGTTGAGACCAACGCAGAGCCAGGTGACAGCACGGATACTGAACAAAGTTCTGCTCCGGATGAACCGGCAGAAGCACTGTCGGAGAATACCGACAAGGAAGATGACACTACTGATCAAACGGCTCAAGACGAGGAGCCGGCATCAGCGGATGAAGAGGTAGATGGTAATGCGGGTGCCGACGAGGAACTCTCGGAAGTTGTAAACGAGTCGGAGGTAGCAAGCGAATCGGTCGATCCAAACGATTTATCGACTGGCGCGGAAACACAGCAGGCAGACGATGATGCGAAGACCGCGAACGTCGACGAGGCAACTGAAGCAGACACCACAGTCGCTGCTAAAAAGCCTGCTGCGCGCAAAAAGCGTGCAGCTGCGAAGACAGCAACGAATAAACCGGAAGCCAAAGCTTCAGCAAAAAAGAAAGCAGCGCGCCGGCGCACCCGCAAAACCAACGCCAATGGATATGCGCCAAAGGCGTGGGAAGTACCATTGCGACCACCAGCGGAGAAGAACCGCGATCAGCTGACCGATATCAAAGGTGTTGGTCCGGTACTCGAAGGCTTGTTACACGACTCCGGGATATATCACTTCAAACAAGTGGCACTGCTGGATACGGCGGGTGTGAATGAGTTGCAGGAGCAGTTGCCACAGTTTCCGGGTCGCATCAAAAGAGACAAATGGGTGTCACAGGCAAAGGCGTTACATCGAAAGAAGTACGGCGTTGCAGCAAAGAATTCGTGAGGTAATGCTGCAAATAGAATAATTGTGCAGTGACATACAAGCACCAGGTTTTACCCACCTGATCGTGCTTACTGTTACCCAACGTTCGCCGGTGGGTGGCGTTTCCCCGAGTTTAGTTTTGGTTGTCGTTTTAGGTGCGGTACCGGCTTAATCGCGCCAGCCAATGACGCATCCGGTTTCGCGGACTGAATCGAGCATCGGGAAATCGTGGTTAACTACTTTCAAATCGACTCGTGATGTGAGGCTAAACCAGCCACTCAGGCGCTTTTGCAGCGTTTCCTGCACGACACTGGTGTGCGCCCCTTTTTCAACCACAACAAACAGCGTAAGGCGCGGCGAGTCAAACTTGCCGAGCTCTATAACTGCGGGTAAATGCGCTTCTTTCACATCTTCAAGGTCTGCCACTGCGCGAGATATGCGCTTGATCAGGCTTTTATCGGCCGGCTTGTCCGGAGCGACGACGATGTAGTTTGTGTTGGTCGATATTGTATCCATGTATGTCTACTCTGCCTGTCGGGCAGCCTCGCCGAGTTCCTCGAGGGTCGGGATTGCCGTTTGAGCACCAGGCCGGGTACAGGCAAGTGCGGCAGCGGCATTCGCAATCTTACACGCATTTTGCAGCGAGCTGCCACGCGCGAGCATCGCGCCTAAATAGCCGGCAAACGTATCGCCAGCGCCAACGGTATCGATTGGATTGATGTCCAGTCCGGGAATCCTGAGCACCGTGTTGTCCTGCTCGGTTGCAACAAGGCCCTCTGCGCCCAGAGTGATAATTACCTGCGTTTGCAGATGTTCCGCTATGCGTAGTGCTTCGGCCGATTTGTCTGAATTTTGAGTTTGCGCAATGTTGAAGTCCGCGCTCAGTTGCGTGGCCTCTGTTTCGTTAAGAATGAGCAGGGTGACATCATTAAAAAAGCTTGCTGGCAGGGTTTTGTAGGGTGCGAGATTGGCGATAACCGTCGCGCCGGCGCTGTGCGCTTTGCTGGCACCAGCGCAGACTGTGGCCTCGGGAACCTCGAGTTGCAGCAGTAAAACGTCGCCGGTACCGATGCTCAGTTGCTCGGCCTGTCGTTCGCTGACGGCAGCATTAGCGCCGGGAATAATCACTATCTGGTTTTCACTGCTCTGATCGACAAATACAAACGCGCAGCCGGTCGGGCCATCAATGACGGCAACTGAAGACAGATCGACACCGGCGGCTTTTAGCAGGGCAGTGGCCTGTGGTGCTACTTCATCGGAACCAATGGCGCCGGTCATCCTGACATCAGCACCGGCGCGGCGGGCGGCCAGTGCCTGGTTAGCACCTTTACCACCGGGTGTCAGTTGCAGGTTATTGCCGGTGACAGTTTCGCCAGCCGCCGGCAGACGGGTTACAGTTGACGAATAGTCAATGTTAATAGAGCCAAGAACATGGATCATAAATTGGCCTTAGATCGAGCTCGTTGTGCGCCGTTCGCGGGCCCATATCATATAGCAACCGGTGCGGCTTCGACGAGCGTTATTGCAATAACACCCGGTTACCGTAAAAATCAGTGCAGATAATCATCTCCTCCGTACCGCGACAATCTGTCGGAAATTTATGAGAACAACTGCATCCGGATTTCGACGGCTCGCGTTATCGAGCCAGGGGCTGACTGTGGCGCGGCCCTTTGGCAGTGGCGCCAACGCTGTACAACGGTGCATTGAACACATTGGCTATGTTCAGATTGATACGATCTCTGTGGTGGAGCGCGCGCATCATCATGTGTTGTGGAGTCGCGTACCAAACTATAAGCCACAGATTCTCGATCAACTCATAGAACAGAAGCGTGTGTTTGAGTACTGGTCGCATGCGGCCGCGTTTCTGCCGATGCAGCACTACCGCTTTGCACTGCCACGCAAGCACGCAATCAAAAGCGGTAAGAAACACTGGTTTGCCAATACCAGTCGCAAGCTTATGAACGAAGTCTATCGGCGTATTGAGAATGAAGGGCCGCTAATGGCGCGTGACTTTCAGGACGGTGTTGCGCGTAAGGGGGGCTGGTGGGAATGGAAGCCGGCCAAGCAGGCTCTTGAACAGTTGTTTATGGAAGGCGATCTGATGGTTGTTGGCCGCCAGGGATTTCAAAAGCGTTACGACATTGCCGAGCGTGCATTACCTTCGCATATCGACACCAGCGTACCCAGTCTGACGGAGTACGCGCAGCATCTGATTGATACCACCATACAGGCACACGGGTTTGCACACCTGCGTTCGATTTCCTACCTGCGTAAGGGGGCTGAATTGCGCGCCGCAATCAGACAGTGCCTGCAAACCAGTATCGAAGCAGGGCAATTGATTGAAGCAACGTTGCCGTCGGGTGAACCGGTTTATGTACGACCGGATGCGTTCGACAAAACCGTCAGAACCGACGCGAAAGTGCGCCTGCTTTCACCATTCGACAATGCAGTTATACAGCGCGAGCGATGTCGATCGGTGTTTGATTTTGACTACCAGATAGAGTGCTATGTGCCGGCGCCGAAACGACAATATGGTTACTTTTGTTTGCCGGTGCTCTATCGGGATCAGCTGTGGGGGCGGATGGATTGTAAAGCGGATCGCAAGTGCGGTGAATTAAAAATACTGTCGTTAACACTGGATACTGACCAGCACAAAAGAACCGCGCAGCTTGATGCAATGCTGCCCGAACTGGCAGCGGCGATTCAGCGCTTCAAGTTGTTTAACCAGTGTGATTCAGTGGTGGTGGAGAAGGTGGCACCACGCAGTTTGCTGAAACCACTGCGAAACTTGCTGAGTGAGTGCTGCTTGTAGTGGCGGGAAGAATGCGAGATCGGCACCGGTGACATCACCGGTGCCGGCAATTAAATCAGGCGGCTCTTGCGCTCAGTACTGACGCCGGATCAACAAACGACAGGTTGAGTGCGTCGGCTACCGGTTTGTTGGTGATTGCACCGTGATGCACATTCAGGCCGCGCAACAGGTTAACGTCGCGCTGCAGCGCTTCCTGATAACCTAGATTTGCCAGTGCCAGAGTAAATGGCAGCGTGGCGTGGTTAAGCGCATGTGCGGAAGTATTGGCCACAGCACCAGGCATATTGGCGACACAGTAGTGCACAATGTCGTCGACGATGTAAGTCGGCTCCTGATGCGTTGTGGCTTTGGATGTTTCAAAGCAGCCACCCTGATCAATTGCCACATCAACCAATACAGACCCTTTGCGCATGGTTTGCAGCATGTCGCGGGTGACAAGCTTGGGTGCGGCGGCACCGGGTATGAGTACGGCACCAATAACCAGATCAGACGCAGCAACCTGTTGCTCAAGCGCCGACTGAGTTGAATACACGGTCGCGATGCGTCCGCCGAACTGTGCGTCCAGTTCTCGCAGGCGTGCGATTGATCGATCGAGAACGGTGACCTGAGCACCCATACCTACAGCCATCTGGATTGCGTTGGTGCCGACAACACCGCCACCAATCACCAGAACACTGGCAGGCGCCACACCAGGCACTCCACCCAACAGCTTGCCGGAACCGCCGTTGATTTTTTCAAGGCACGCGGCACCCGCCTGAATAGACATTCTGCCGGCAACTTCTGACATGGGTGCCAGCAGTGGCAGGCCGCCACTCGTGTCGGTTACGGTTTCATAGGCAATTGCCACTGAATCGGACTCGAGCAGCAATTCAGTTTGCGTTGGGTCCGGTGCCAGGTGCAGATAGGTGAACAGAACCTGGCCGGAACGCAGCATTTTGCACTCGGCGGGCTGGGGTTCTTTGACTTTCACAATCATGTCGGCTTCGGCGAATACCTGCTCTGCAGTGTCGGCGATACTGGCGCCGGCGCTGATATACGACTCGTCCGCCTCGCCAATGCCGAGTCCGGCACCGGTTTGCATCATCACCTGGTGACCGTTGGCGCAGAGTTCGCGCACACTGACAGGCGTCAGTCCAACGCGGTATTCGTGGTTCTTAATCTCTTTGGGGACACCAATCAACATGAATATTCCTCCCGGGGTGGGTTATCGCGGTCCTGCTTCCGCGGAAAAAAGCGGCTTTAAAACCTACTTTCAGAATTTTTTGGGAGTGTAGACCACTATTGCCAAATTAATTTTCCAAATATATTTGACTAGCCAAATAATATTCTGGATAAAATCCTTTCACGGTAAATCTTGTGGCCAATATGAAGAAAAAGCTTGACCGAGTGGATCGGAAAATTCTCGAAGAACTACAAAAAAACGGACGCATCTCCTATGTTGACCTTGGCGAGCGTGTCGGTCTCAGCACTTCGCCGTGCCTGGAGCGCGTCAGGAGGCTTGAACAGGATCAATACATTCAGGGCTACACCGCGATTCTAAATCCTGATCTGCTGGATGCCGGATTGATGGTGTACGTCGAGATAAAGCTCGAATACGAAAGCCGGCAGATTTTCGAAAAATTCAAGCGCGCGGCACTGCGTATTCCCTATCTGCTGGAGTGTCATCTGTTATCGGGCGACTTTGACTATCTGATGAAGATTCGCGTGTCTGATATGCAGGAGTATCGCGAATTGCTGGGGGAAATACTGCGCGATCTGCCAGGCGTGCGCGACACGCGCTCCTACATGGTGATGGAGGTCATTAAAGAGTCAACGCAGTTATCCACGCTGAGCCGACACTGACCTCGTTGACGCGTCACTGATCGATTTTATCGGAGCGAGTCCTCCGCTTCGCCGGCAGATGCCCTTTATATCGGCAATATGTGTCACGCAGGTTTGCCGCAGTGTGACACAGGTAGTGTGTGGAGACTCTGTGTTAATAGATAATTGCGTCACAACAAATTCGTAACCCACTCAAAGGACTGCCCAACTGAACTTGCATTTTGGTACCTATGACCAACCGGTTTTGATGTCACTGTTTACAGGCTGGACAACTTAAACATTTTCATCGTCGGTAGGGGTATATTCGGCCAAGCGTAACCGGCGTGACAATATGAATAAAAAACCGAACGATCGCACCAATAAATATGTCCGGGCAACCAGACAACGACGGCGCAGCAAGGCACTTCCCGGCGGCGGTGAACTGACTCTGGTAACCGCACCGGACAGCGAAGATTATTTCCTTCGCGCCATGGAACTGCGGCGCGGATCCGCAGAGACACCGATGGATGAAGCGGCTGCAGTAGAACTGCTTGAACTGGCCGCCAAAGAAAAACACCTCGGTGCCAGTGCTGCTATAGCACTACTAAGCGAAGGTAAATTTCCGGAAGAAGATCGTATCCGGCACTTTGATCGCGCGGAAAAATGGATCTATAAAACAGCGGAAGACGGCGACCAATGGGGCTTGTTGTTTCTCGGCACGATGTACTTTGACGGGCAGCGCGTCGAGCAGGATTACAATCGGGCCGCTGAGTATTTCCAGAAAGCAGCTCAGCAGGGTAACGCCAGTGCGCAGGGATTTTTAGGTTATATGTATGCTGCAGGCCACGGTGTTCTGCAAAATCGTCAGGCGTCAGTGAGCTTCTATCGCAAAGCGGCAGATCAGGGGCATGTGGTTGCGCAGTTTGATCTCGGTGTTTGTTATGCACAGGGCAGAGGCGTACCGAAAGACAAACGCGAGGCAGTCAAGTGGTTTACGCTGGCAGCCGATCGCGGCGACATCCACGCACAAGCCATGCTGGCAAAGATGTATGCAACTGGCAATCTGGTGGGACAAAGCGATGCCGCAGCGGTGCGCTGGTTTACCACCGCTGCCGAAAACAATCATGCGCCGTCCCAGTTTGACCTCGGCATGTGTTACATCAACGGTGTTGCCGGCGCGCTCGACTATACCACTGCCATGAAATGGTTTCGCAAGGCAGCCGAAGCAGGTCATGCACCTGCTCAACTGGACCTTGGTATTGGCTGCGCACTGGGATTGGGTGTGCCGAAAGATGTTTATCAGGCTGTGTACTGGTTGCGAATGGCTGCTGATCAAAACAGTGCAGCGGCGCAATATAACCTCGGGCGTATGTATGAGCACGGTCTTGGTATCGACAAGGACGAGTACGAAGCCATTAACTGGTATCGAAAGGCCGCACAACGTGGCAACAGTCGAGCTCAGGTTAATCTTGGATTGCGCTATGCCAATGGCCGAGGGGTAAACAAGAACTATCGCCGCGCCGAGCGCTGGCTGCGAACAGCCGCAGATCAGGGCAACATGCGTGCGCAATACAATCTCGGTGTACTGCATCAGCATGGCTGGGGAGTAACCAAAAATCTCCAAACAGCTGCGCAACACTTCAGTGATGCGGCATCCCAGGGTTATAGCAAAGCCGTACGCGCTCTGACTGTGGTAAAGCAGGCGCAGGAAAACGAACTGACTCCTGCCTAAGTTCGCCTTTCTTTATATTGCCGCCATTGCAGCGGCAATTCTTTTTTGCGGTACATCCGACAGGGATGTACCGCGCTTTAACGCCGCTAGAAATTCAATGATATATCGCGATGCCCTGCGTCGCATTGCGCAACGTACAGTGCCTGCTCTTTGCTGAGCCGTGACTGCTGGCGTATACCAATGTTTGAACGAATGGTCTGTTCGTACTCTGCAATGGGCTGAGAGAGGGTATCTGCAGCAGAGCGTCGCCATTCCTTTTGTTCGTCGTACAGTGTCTGTGCTTTATCCAGTGCTTTGAGCGCTTTTTCTGCATCCGGCTTCTTGGCTCTGAGTGCCTTGCGCGCTTTGGATACTTCAGACTTAATTTTCGACGCACCTTCGATTTCACCAAACTGTTTGCTTACCGCAGCAATGGTTTCCAGTGGTGTATCCAAACCCTCGCTTTCGATGAGTGCCTTCAGTGTGGCAATTTCATTTTCCATCGCATCGAATGCTTCAGAGGCGCTTAAGGTCTGCTGGAGTTTGGCGATGGGTGAGTAACCCTTATCCGCTGCGCGTCGGAACTTGTTGCGCAGATCGCGTTCGGTTTTTTGTAACCCGCTGAAATCAGCACGCGCCTGTTCCCACTCTGCAGGAGTTTGTGCCAGTAATTGTTGTTTCTCCTCATCGAGGTGTGCCAGTGCCTGTTCGATTTCAGCGCGTTTCTCAACGCGATCATCATCGAGGCGCCGCAATTCGACGTTTAGTTCGTTGCTTTCACGATCAAGTTGAGCCACCTCGGTGGTGATGTCTCGCACCTGTGCGTGTAACGGTCGAAAGCCGGCGGTTGCATCGTCGACCACTTTGCCAGCTGCGTCGGCATCAACCAGCAGTTGCATTGATTCTTCAGCACTGGCGAAACTGCCCTCGACTTCTTTGGCAAGTTTTGACGGCAGCATTGAAAAGTCGAGTGCGCTGGCGGTAGCGATAGCACTTCGAATGTTGTCGCCGTTGTTGGCAAAGCTCTGGCTGACATAATCTTCTACGCAATATTGCAGCTTCGGGTTGCGCGGTGGCGGTGCGGTATCGGCGGTTAGCTGCATTCGCTTTGGCAGGTAGTTAACCAGCTGCGGGTAGTAGCCGACAATGCCGAGTGCAATGATCTGCAGTGTGATAAAAGCAATGACGCCGCGATACATTTGTATGGTCTTGACGGTCGACGGCGCGACACCGCGCAAATAGAACAACGCAAAGCCAAATGGTGGTGTCAGAAACGAGGTTTGAATGTTCAGGCCAATCATGACCCCCAGCCATACCGCAGTGATATTGGCTGATGGATCGGCCAGCAGGATAGGCGCGACGATCGGTACCACCACCACGGCAATCTCAATAAAGTCGAGAAAGAAGCCGAGGATGAATATGACCGCCATGACGATCACGAACTTGGTCCAGAATCCACCCGGCAGACTGTTCAGGTAGTCTCGCACCAGCTCTTCGCCGCCGAACGCACGGAATGCCGCCGTGAGCATAGCGGCACCGAGTAGAATAATGAATACCAGAGAGGTGGTCTTTGCGGTATCGATCATCACCTCGTACAGGGTGTTTTCGATACGCATCACGCGGATGCCACTCCAGATTAACGAGATCAGTAATCCCGCAACGGCCACGGCTGATATCACAATACCGAGCTGATCGCGTTCGGTCTTGATATCTTTTATGTTGTTGTCGAACATGGCCAGGCATATGCCAATGGCAACTAATGAAATCGTAGCCAGCAGTGCTGGCAGATAGGTTGTTTTTCTGCCCTGTGCGAGTCGGTAACCGGCCATCAGCAGCGCACCGGCCGCACCGATGGCGCCGGCCTGATTAACGGTTGCGATACCGGAGATAATTGAACCGAGTACGAAGAAGATCAGTGTCAGTGGCGGTACCAGTGTCGCCAGCACCTGGATAATAAACTTACTGTCGTAGCCAGCCTCGTTGCGTACGGCGGGTGCGTTCTTCGGGTTGATCATTGCGTAGACCAGAATAAAGGCCATATACAGTCCGACCAGTACCAGGCCAGGCACAAAGGCACCGAGAAACATTTCACCGGCACTGGTTGAGCTCACACCAAATTCAGATGGCATGGATATCTCGCCAGTCGATGCTTTGTACAGCGCCTTGCGGGCGGTACTGGCCTGATCGGTGGC
>CAYMFQ010000002.1:18211-79880 GCA_964389335.1 uncultured Granulosicoccaceae bacterium | reverse complement strand
CCTCCCAATAGATGCCGCGTAAATTGGTAACCCCCGCAGAGAGCCACTGGCTCGGTCCCCCTTGCGCAAAGTACGCATCAGTGGTGCCGGCAAACAGGTAGCCACAGACGGCGGCGACAGAAATTGTAACGATGGCAGCACCGGGCAGGGCGAACGCGACCGGGTAGCCGGACCCCAGTGCCAGTGCAAGAATAATTAACAGTAGTGCCAGAAAGACCAGTTCCACAGTATTGTCTCCTCTGGCTAGTGTGCTATTTCGGTGGCGATCTGACGCCCGCCGGGTTGTTTTTTATAATCGGCACAGGACTCGAGGAACTGCGCGATAAACTGAATCAGCATGGTTATCGCGAACACGCCGAGAAACCCTGCCATAAGATACTTGGTATACATGCCAAAACCTGATTGCGATACTTCGAAGTTTGCCAGTGGTCCGTAGATCACCGATGACTTGCCACTGAAGCCAAGCACAATGATGGTCCAGCACAGTGTGGTGCCAAAAGCGAGTGCACCGAATGCGTTAACAA
Source organism: uncultured Granulosicoccaceae bacterium (assembly GCA_964389335.1). Classification (GTDB taxonomy): domain Bacteria; phylum Pseudomonadota; class Gammaproteobacteria; order Granulosicoccales; family Granulosicoccaceae. The sequence continues at coordinate 79,356 of CAYMFQ010000002.1, read as the reverse complement.
AGCCTTTGGTGCGATCCTTCATGCTGGTGTAAAACACATCGACTCTTACATGCCCTTCCTGCAACAGCGTGTAGGCACTGGCAAACAGAAACAGTGCGGCGTACCAGAAGCGCACCAGATCACCCATAAAGGCCTGCTCATAAGAAAAGATAAAGCGGGTTACAACAATGGCGAACTCTGCCACCACAATCAGCAGTGCAAACCAGTGAAAGCCGAGCGTGCGGGTTATTGCACCGAGTAAAAAACCCAGTATTAACAGTGGCACATGGACAACCGGACCGCGGTATTGTGGTTTCGCCAGATCTTTGGCCAGCTGTTCATCGACCAGCAACGGTAAAAAGCCTTCGACACGCAGAAACGAGATAGTCATGTCAACGATGCCAACCAGGACGACTGCCCAGAACAGCGATCGGATTAGGTAGGTGTTGATCCCGGTTATGGTTGCGGCATCCTGTCTGAGTGTTCTCGGCTTTGCTTTTACAAAACGCAGTGCCAGCATAAAAGCTCCGGCGTAGATGGCAATTTGTGCCCAGGCACGCCAGTCGAACGGTGTACTAAATGCGGCCTTTACACCAGGCCAGCCCTGCGCGTGGATCAGCACCGTATTGAGAAGGTAGGTTGCGAGAAAAGCCAGCATCAGCCAGCTAAGACCGCGGGCTACCGTGTCTGAGTTACTGACTTGTGGTCCAGTAGTGTTCATAGGCTCACTCGGTTATCGGGGGCCGGGGTTTCGACAGGTATAGGATAGTAAAGTGCAGACAGCTTACAGCGTTTGAGGCTTTTGGCTCGCCGCCTGTCTTTTAGTGGCGGGGCAGAAGAGCTGCCCCGCCGGAGTGACATGCGTGCTAATGCTAAATGTCGAGTACGCGGTTGCGTTGATTGGAAAAGCCAATCTCGGCAAGTTTCAGGTACGCACCCAGTTCGCGCATGGCGGCCATGTAGTGATCGTGGACTTTGGCAGCCAGCTCACTGTGGTCGCGGGTTTCTTCGTAGACTTCAGCAGCGGCTTCGCCAAAGCTGTCGTAGATTTCGTCGTTGAAGCTGCGCAGTTCAACACCGTGCTCGTCAACCATGCGAGCGAGGTATTCGCCGTTGTTGGCCAGTGCTTCTTCAGGCTGAGCGGCATGCTCTTCCATGCAGGCTGCAGTGATGATGGCTTTTTCCCAGTCGCTGCGCTTGCTCCACCACTCGGCGTTCATGCCGAAGGCCAAACCGCCACCTGGCTCGTGCATGCCTGGTGAGTAGTAGTACTTGGCAGCTTCGTAGAACTTCATGAAGTAGTCGTTGTACGGACCCACCCATTCAGTGGCTTCAATCGCGCCAGAGACCAGGTTTTCGTAGATTTGTCCGCCTGGCAGAGAAACCGGAGAGGCGCCCAGCTTGGCCATGACGTCGCCGCCGAGACCGGGGATACGCATTTTCAGGCCTTTCAGGTCGTCAGCTGTTTCGATTTCCTTGTTAAACCAGCCACCCATCTGTGCACCGGTAGCGCCACAGGTGATGGGCTTGATGCCGAACTCGCCGGACAGCTCGTCCCACAGTTCCTGACCGCCTTTGAACTTGATCCATGCATTCCACTCGGGCTGGATCATGCCAAACGGTACCGCGGTGAAAAATGCGAATGCCGGGTGCTTGCCTTTCCAGTAGTAGTCAGCAGAAATGTACGCCTGGCTGTTGCCGGAGGCGACTTCGTCGATGACGTCGAATGCACCAACGCGCTCGCCAGCGGCGAAGTACTGCGTGTTGATCTTGCCTTCCGACAGCTCGGTAATGCGAGCGGCGAGGCGCTGCGCACTGACACCCAGGCCAGGGAAATCACGCGGCCAGCTGGATACGATAACCAGCTCGGTTTTTGACTGTGCGATCGCCGGTGCAGATGTAATAGTGGCACCGGTCGCAGCCGCTGCGGCGCCTGCGACGGCACCCGATTTAATAAAATCGCGTCTTTTCATTGTGAGTGGATCTCCTCTCATGAATTGGTTTTTTAGCTGAATAAGCCCTGGCGTGTTGTCCGGTTACGGTTAGCAGCCGTCAGGAGGTGGATTATTCGCTGGCGTACTTTACCATTTTTGTCGAGAGGGTGTGCTGCTGCGGTGTGTTCGCAGGCGTGGCACACACAGCTTGTGTGTGCTTTTTGGGGGGTTGTGACCTGGTCGTCAGATAGTTGTCGGGCCGACTGCGTGTCAGATATCCATGGAGATGTCATCGTTGGCCATAACCATGTCCATATCGACGCCTTCGTAGAAGTCGAAAATGGTCTCAATCACCTTGTCGGGGTCGTCTTCAATCGTGAACAGGTCGAGATCGGACTCGCTGATTGTGCCCATCCGCAGCATCGAGTCGCGCAGCCAGTCGACGAAGCCGTCCCAGAACTCATGCCCCACCAGCACCACCGGAATCTTGCGTGACTTGCCGGTCTGAATGAGGGTCAGTATTTCGGCCATCTCGTCGAGTGTGCCAAACCCGCCCGGCATCACGACATAAGCCGAGGCGTACTTGACGAACATCACCTTGCGCGCAAAGAAGTATTTGAATGTGATGCCAATATCCTGGTACGGGTTGCCCGACTGCTCGAACGGCAGCTGGATATTCAAGCCGACGCTGGCAGATTTTCCGGCAAATGCACCGCGGTTCGACGCTTCCATAATGCCGGGGCCACCGCCGCTGACCACCGCGAATCCGGCGTCTGACAGCTTGCGTGAAATCTCCTCAATCAGCACCGAATATTTGTGGTCAGGGGCAAATCGCGCCGAGCCGAAAACACTGACCGACGGGCTGATGGAGGCAAGTTTCTGGAATCCCTCCACGAACTCCGCCATGATTTGAAAAATTTTCCATGACTCACGGCTGAGCGCGCGATCAATATCTGCAGCCTGCTGTAACTGGGGTTTTGTTTTTAGTGCCGGTTTCATTACTGAATATGATCCTGTCTGGTGCAGTGGTCCGGGGGTGGAGCCCAATGGCAAACGGAGTTGCCGATGATTAGTCCTTGCGATACCTTTGTGTCAGTCCGTGCGAGGCATTGATGCGCTGCAGGGCATGCTCCTGGAGATAGCAATCGTCGCGATGGCAATCGTCGAGATGCACGAGCCTGTCATGCCTGTGCGATTTGCGCTCCGGTCTGGCACCGGCTTTACCTGCGCTGGTCATAAAATGCGCTTTTATCTGCAGCGCAGATTGTAACCACACGTCGGTCAGCGCGCTCGCAACCTGTTGAACCTTTCACTTAACGCTAATCAGGTCTTGTATGTCCGAAACAGCTCCACTTGTCCTGGTCGATGGGTCTTCCTATCTGTTTCGCGCGTTCCATGCGCTGCCGCCCCTGACCAATAAGAAAGGGGAACCTACCGGCGCCATGCTTGGCGTCATCAATATGCTTCGGCGTCTGCTCGATACCTATAAACCCACTCACATGGGTGTGGTGTTCGATGCCAGCGGCAAGACGTTTCGCAACGACCTGTACAGTGAGTACAAGGCCACCAGACCACCGATGCCGGACGACTTGAGAGCACAGATTGAGCCACTTCACACGATAATCCGCACCATGGGATTGCCATTGTTGAGTGTGCCGGGCGTTGAAGCAGACGATGTCATCGGCACACTGTCTGATCAGGCAGCGAAGCAGGGTAAAAAGGTGGTTATATCGACCAGTGACAAAGACCTTGCGCAGTTGGTTAACGAGCATGTGACACTGATAAACACGATGAGCAACACCACGCTTGATATAGCCGGTGTGACCGAGAAATTTGGAGTGCCGCCGGAACGTATCGTCGATTATCTGGCGCTGGTTGGAGATACATCAGACAATATTCCCGGTGTCGTTAAATGCGGCCCCAAAACCGCCGTAAAGTGGCTGAATCTGTACGAAAGTTTCGATGGCGTGGTAGCACATGCCGATGAAGTTAAGGGCAAAATTGGTGAAAATCTGCGCGCGGCTTTACCGACGCTGCCACTGTCCTACGAGCTCGCCACAATCAAACTCGATGTTGAGCTGGAACAGCAAATTGATGACCTCGCTATAACCGAGGCAGATACCGAGTCACTGAAAGAACAGTTAAAGCGCTACGAGTTTAAGTCGTGGTTAAACGAGCTCGAGGGCAAGACCGGCGGTGCTGGTGCCGGTTCTGCACAGGCGATTCCAAAATTGCCCGCTATCGATAAAAAGCAATATGAATGCATCAATACCACGGAAGCGCTGGATGATTGGGTCGCCCGCATTGAATCGGCCGGCGTGTTTGCTTTTGATACAGAAACCACCAGCCTGAACTACATGGATGCGGAAATTGTCGGGTTGTCGTTTGCGGTGGAAATGGGGCAGGCGGCCTATCTGCCACTCGCTCATGACTACGAAGGCGCGCCAGAACAACTGGATAGAGACGACACCCTGGCACGTTTAAAACCGCTGCTCGAAAGCGATGCCATTAAAAAGATCGGTCAGAATTTAAAATACGATCAAAATGTGCTCGACAATCATGGTATCAGTCTCGGCGGGATCGAACACGATACCATGCTCGCATCTTATGTTGTCGATTCTGCAGCCAACCGACACGATATGGACGTGCTGGCGAAGAAGTACCTCGATACCAGTACCATTCATTTTGAAGACATTGCCGGTAAAGGTAAAAAACAGCTCACGTTTAATCAGATAGACGTAGATAAGGCGGCCGAGTATGCGTCTGAAGATGCAGATATTGCGCTGCAACTGCATCATGTGTTGTGGAAAATGCTCGAGCCACAAAGCAAGCTGACCGATATCTATCGGGATATTGAAATACCGCTGTCCAGAGTGTTGTCGACAGTTGAGCGTACCGGGGTTGCGATAGATGCTGATCTGCTTGCCACCCAAAGCGACGAACTGACAGAATCCATCAAGGCACTCGAAGCCCAGGCACATGAGGTAGCCGGTCAGGAGTTTAATCTGGCATCGTCAAAACAAATTGGCGAGCTACTGTATGAAGTAATGGAAATACCGGTTATTCGCAAGACGCCCAAGGGGCAGCCGTCTACCGCTGAAGATGTGCTGGAGCAACTGGCTCATGATTACCCGCTGCCAAAGCTCATACTGCAACACCGCAGCATGAGCAAGCTCAAGTCGACTTACACGGATAAACTGCCGCAGCAGATTAACGAACGAACTGGCAGGGTTCATACGTCTTATCATCAGGCGGTTGCGTCAACCGGACGCCTGTCATCGGCAGATCCGAATCTGCAAAACATTCCAATTCGCACTCATGAAGGCAGGCGCATCAGGGAGGCGTTTGTCGCTCCTGAGGGTAGTGTGTTACTGGCGGCGGATTATTCGCAAATTGAGCTCAGAATCATGGCGCACCTGTCGGGTGATGAAAATCTGTTAACCGCGTTTGCTGAAGATAAGGATATCCATAGTGCCACTGCGTCGGAGGTATTTGGTATCGCACTGGATGATGTGGATGCTGATTCGCGACGTGCGGCCAAGGCAATTAACTTTGGTTTGATCTACGGTATGTCTGCATTTGGATTGGGTAAACAACTCGACATCCCGCGCGGTGAAGCGCAGGAGTACATGAATCTGTATTTCGAGCGCTACCCTGGGGTAAAAAAATATATGGACAGTACCAAGTTGAACGCCAAACACGAGGGGTTTGTTGAAACTGTGTTTGGCCGTCGTTTGTACCTGCCGGATATAAACTCGCGACGCTATCAGATGCGCCAGTATGCCGAACGCACCGCGATTAATGCACCGATGCAGGGTACCGCCGCAGATATCATTAAAAAGGCCATGATCAGTGTCGATCAGTGGCTGGGTGAGAGCGGTGTTGATGCTCGTATGATTATGCAGGTGCACGATGAACTGGTGCTTGAAGTGGCCGAGTCAGATGTGAAAAAAGTGTCTGACTCCGTGCGCGAAATCATGCGCAGTGCGGCGACGCTGGTAGTACCACTTGAGGTTGAAGTAGGCGTGGGTAACAACTGGCAGGAAGCCCACTGATTAAACTGCCTTCTTTTGCCTGAGTAATTTGAGACCGCATATTGGACACTACTGACAAAGCCACTGTTGCCGCCAAGGCGGGCCATTTTCTCGATGTGAATACCGGGGCCATTGTGCCGGAGATTCAACCGTCGACCACGTTTGCCAGAGATGATCGCTATCAACTGATTGATCCGGCGCACAGCTATGCACGGGACACTAGTCCATCGTTCGTGCATGCGGAACGTGTACTGGCAGAGCTTGAAAATGGTGATGAATGTCGCCTGTTTGCATCGGGTATGGCAGCAATAGCGGCAATTTTTTATACCCTGAAGCCAGGCAGCCACGTGGTAATCCCCGACTCCATGTACTGGGGAGCGAAAAGCTGGATAGTACAGCACTGTGAGCGCCAGGATATCTTTTTGAGCTGGTATCAGCCTGCCAGTATCGAATCTGTCAAAGACGCTGTTGAGCGCCACAATGCAACCAGCCTGGTGTGGGTTGAAACACCGGCTAATCCGATGATGCAGGTGACTGATATAGCGGCGGCAGCCGCCGTGGCGCACGAGGCCGATGCAATGCTGGTGGTGGACAGTACTACCAGTACCCCCGTGGTCACCCGACCGCTGGACCTTGGTGCCGATCTGGTTGTTCACTCTGCAACTAAAGCGCTGAACGGGCACAGTGATGTACTTGCCGGTGCCGTTGTTACTGCAGACGATCATCCTCTGTGGCAAGCCGTGTGCGCTGAGCGCGCCGGGGCGGGTGCGGTGCCGGGAACCTTTGAGTCGTGGTTGTTGCTGCGCGGCATGCGCACATTATTCGTACGTGTTGAAGCGGCGATGAAAAACGCCATGGCAATAGCCGAGTTTTTACAACAGCACGACGCTGTGCAGGAGGTATTGTACCCGGGGCTGCCCGATCATCCGGGGCATGCAGTTGCCAGCAAACAGATGCAGGGTGGCTATGGCAGTCTGTTGTCCTTTTTAGTCAGGGGCGACGCCGAAGCCACGTTGGCGGTGGCCGGCCGCCTGCAGTTAATCACCAGTGCAACGTCGCTGGGCGGAGTTGAGACACTGATCGAGCACCGTCACACACTGGAGCCGGAGGAAAATGCGATACCGGATAATCTGTTGCGGTTATCGGTTGGTATCGAGCACATCGACGACCTGCTCAACGATCTGCAGCAGGCACTGTCTCAGGTGTAGTTACCCGCTTAATTAGAGAGGTTTGCTGCGGTGGCCAGCTCAGGCAACGTCCTGTTCTACCTGAGGTGCAGTGTCGGTTTCTGACTTAAGCTGCTTCTCTATAGCCCTGATCATATTGCTGGCAATGTCCTGACCGGTTGCAGCTTCAACACCTTCCAGACCTGGTGAGGAATTAACCTCCAGCAACAGGGGTCCGCGTCGACTTCGAATAATATCGACTCCTGCAACATCCAGTTTCAGCGACTTAACCGCCTTGATCGCTAGGCTTTCTTCTTCGGGGCTGATTTCTATCAGCGTCGCCTCGCCACCGCGGTGCAGGTTAGCGCGAAATTCCCCCGGTGCAGCACTGCGCTGTATCGATGCAGCCACCTTGCCGTCAATGACAAAACATCGAATATCCTTACCTGCTGCCTCTTCGATGTACTCCTGCACCAGCAGGTTGGCACGGAGTGATTTCATGGCGTTTATAACACTCTCGGCTGCTTTGGTGGTTTCTGCGAGTACCACACCGCGACCCTGTGTTCCTTCCAGCAGCTTTACGATTAATGGCGCACCGCCAACCATCTCGATCAGGTTGTCAGTATCGTTGGGAGAGCTTGCAAAGCCTGAAATTGGAATATCAAGCCCCTGCTTTTGCAGCAGTTGCAGTGAGTAGAGTTTATCGCGTGACTGCGTTATAGCATCGGCGGTATTTAAAGACAGTATGCCAAGACTTTCAAAGTGCCTGGTGATAGCACAGCCGTAGAATGTGTTGGATGGTCTGATGCGAGGGATAATCGCATCGAGGTTATTTAATACCCGGCCGTCGCGATAGTGCACAGCGGGGTTGTCGGCGTCGAGCTTCATGTAGCACTGCCTGATATTCAGGAAGCTCATTTCGTGGCCGAGTTTTTCGCCGGCTTCCAGCAATCGTCGATTGCTGTATAGCGTCGGGTCGCTCGCTAGCAGGCCGATCTTCAATCCATCGGCACGATTGGGTGACGACTTGCCATACAGCATCTCGATGTCTTCGTCACTGACATCGCCAAGAAGAAACTCCGCTTCACTATCGACCAGAATGCGTCCGCTCATTGCCTCTCGGCCCAGCAACATTCTGAAGCCCATGGCATCGCGATTGGCAAGGGTCAACTCAATGTCCCAGGTTCGGCCGTTGAGTGTCATCGGGGTGCGAATGACAAATCTTTTTTCAGTTGCGCCGTTTGAGCTTCTTATGACGCGCCGACCAATGATCGGTGCTTCACAGCGAATGGTAGCGCGTCGACTCTTTTGCAACGGATGAATATCAAACCTTACCCACTGATCGGAATTGCGAGTAAACGGCTCGATGTTAAACGCATGTATAGCCGAGGTTTTAGCGCCGGAGTCAACGCGGGCTTTTACGGCCGCAACATCTAACTGCGGCAGTGCGCACCACTCCTGTGATCCGGCAACGAATTTGTCGTGGAGATTCTGCATAGTTACTGAAATTACACCTTTGGATACGTCAGCACCGTTTGAAAAATATGTGACCTGAAGGGCAGGTCTGATGCTTTATGTGACGTAGTGCAAGGTTTAGACCGCTGTCATGTGCCCGTCAATGAAGATTGTGAAAATTAAGCAGGTTGATTTGTTACCAAACGGAGTGATGTATGTTTGACGCGACTCAACTGGTGTAAAAAGGTTGCCGGCGTTTATGCCAACACAGGGGATACCTGCTTGTCTTTGGCAAAGCAGAGAATCTACCGAGGCAGAGTGAGGAAAAATGACGTTCTTAACGTCATTGGTTTGGCGCAATAATGAAATTCCGTATACAGACCTGAAACAGTTGCAAGCAGTGTCTTTGTGGTGGATCACAATTCGGATGACAGGTTATTACAAGCGTCCAAAAGCATGGGTCAATTCCGCTTTGGGTTTCCGTTAAGCAGTATTCTCGCGCCGGTGAAGAGGTAAAAGTGGCGAGAGAGTATTGAGTCGATGTGGGTATGCGCATCGGGTGCTCTGGTATCGGTAGAAAAAACAAATAAAGAAATCCAACGCTGTATCTTGAATTCGGAATAAAAATGACAACAACAAAAGCGAGTACGGGGCCGGAGTGTGATGGGGCAGAAGTATCCGGCAAGGGTCTGTACTTACTTTCAAATCTGGGTAGTTACTTTCGCAAAAAGTATAAGAGTGTTCGCGAACTCAATGACGCTGAGTTCCTGTCGCTGTTTGATATCCCGTCGGTAAACGCACGTATCGATAATCGCTTTAACATCAAGTCGACTGCGGCGCTGGTTCAGCATTTCCATGACAGAACCAAGGAAGACTGGCTGCAACCACCGGCGTGGCTCAACGATCTGGCGTTCAACACTGAAGAGGCGTCCGAGCAGGAACTGCTGGCCCGCGCCGATCAGGTGCTCGATTTTGATCTGGAGTGGAGCGGTGTACCACCGGAGCTAAATCGGCTTGGCGAGATCGACTGGCAAAAGAACATTCTGCAAAACCGTGAATGGCTCTATCGCATCAACAGACATAGCTGGTGGCCACTGCTGGGCCGCGCCTATGAATGCACGGGTGATGAGCGCTATGCGAAAGCGTTTGCGCAGCAGTTTACCGCGTGGGTAAGTGATAACGATGCAACTGCCAACGTTGAGGATGCACCGCATATATGGTCGAGCAAGCAGATAGCACTGCGTCTGCGTGTAAGCTGGATACCTGCTTTTGGAATGTTCTACGAGTCGCCGTATTTTAATACTGGCCGCAAGCTGCTTATGCTGCGCTCTATATTCGATCAGGCTCGGCTACTTAAGAAGAATGATGGCAGCGACAGTCTGCTGCTGAACGGTGGTCTGGTCAGTGCCGGCATTACTTTTCCCGAATTGCGCGAGGCCGAGCACTGGCGCGATACAGCTGTCAGACGTTGCCGCGAATATCTGCGTGTGGATACCGACGTCGAGGGTTCAGATCTGCGCCGCTCCAATAATCTTCTGGCCTTTAGCGATATGGAGCTGGCAGCCGAAGCCTGTTAGAGACCGTTGTTACACTCAGGTTGTTAACCGGCCGATTTTCGCCAGTTGCCGATGCATCTGACGAGCGTACTGATCCTGATCCTTTCTCTTCTGCGAGGCGCTGCTAAAGCGCCCGCTGTGATAGGCCTCCAGCAATAACTGCAGCGTGTTGGCGTGCTCCGGCCAGCGCTGCGACACTCGTCCAATGTACTGCGTTGGAGTCTCCTGATGTTGCTTTGCCATGCCGCGACCTGCCAGTCGTGCTAGTAGCCTGCGCCACTGTTTTTCGCACGGGTCCAGATTGCGCTGGCGGATAATGGATCCGGGTAAAACAATAATTAATGTCCACAGCGCTCCAACCAGCACCAGCATTATTGCGATGTGCCAGCCACTCGGTTTGTGCAGGCCGAGCGTTTGCCAGAGCGATTGCTGTCGGCGTGAATCGAACTCAATGACCCACGATTGCCACTTGTAGTTAATCGCGTCCCACTGCAGTGTCAGTGATCTGACCAGAGGCAGCCTGGACAACTGGTCCCGCAGCCCGTTCATTTCATCGCCCAGTGCGGCGTCGAGTCCGGTTTCGACTCGCTCAAGGGCAACTGATGCCGTGGGATCGTAGCGCTGCCACTGACCATCGACATAGGCTTCGGCCCAGGCATGTGCATCTGACTGACGCACAATCATGTAGTCGCCGTTCATCTCTCCACCCTGGTAACCGGTGACGACTCGAGCGGGTATGCCTGCGGCGCGCAACATAAATACAAAGCTACCGGCATAGTGCTCACAGAAGCCGCGACGAGTTGAAAACAAAAACTCGTCGATACCGTTTACGCCCAGCTGTTGAGGTTGCAGGGTGTAGTGAAACGGTTCTCGATTAAACCACAGCAGTACCTGGTTGATGAGTTGCCTGTCATCGGGATAACGCTCGCGTAACTGCGCTGCGTACTGGCGTGTTTGCGGATTGGAGTTGCCGGTAAACATCATCTCGGCACCGGGCACTGTCAGTGGTTTAAAGCGATCGGTCAGACGCGATGTCATGCGGTATCGATAGGCCCCTGCGTGCTGTCTAGTCGCATTTATTTGTCGCTCGTGGTTGATATGACCAACCACCCGCGGGCGGCCTCTGCCGCTTCCGCTGACTGGTAACGCTGTTGGCGTATCAAGCGCCAGCAGCCAGGGATTGCTGGTGGGTTCGACGGTCACGGTATAGCTTATTGATGTGGGCGTTTTGTCCCGCGTGTCGGGTATTTCGAATTGGGCAACGGTGTCATTGATAAACCACTCGTAGCCATCAAACCCGCTTAGCACCGGACCACGCCAGTAGCGTTGTGCTGCCGACGGTGGCTGACCGTCAAAGTCGACTCGAAATGCGACCGCGTTCGAGCGTGCGAGGCTTGCGACTGTGCCGGGGGCCATTGACGACGACAGTCCGGTAACGGCAGAGCCGTCACCACCATGGGCGCCGTAGCCGGATGCAGGCAGTCGCGGCACCGTGACAAACAATACCGCTGCAATGGGTATCGCCTGTAAAAACAGTCGGGCCGTAACATTGGTCATGTCTCGCAATGACATGCTGTTGGCTCCGCGCTGCAATGAGAACAGCGATAAGCCAATCAGGAACATCGATGGAATAGCCAGTACCGCAGCGGCAATAGTCTGCCAATAGAAGAACTGGGTTAACAACAAAAAAGCACACAGCACGATGATCAGACTGGCGTCATTGATCCGTTTGGTTTCAATGAACTTAAAGTTGATCAGTAAAAAAAGAAATACAACGCAGGGATCGCGTGAGAAGAAATTACCGTAGTACAAAATAACTGCCAGCGCGGACAGCAACACCAGCGGCGTCATTAGCGCGGGTAGTATGGTTAGTTTGGCTCGTAGTTGCGGCAACAGTGTAACGAGCGCAAGCAACATACCCGGCAATGTAAGCAGCAGTGGCAGATGAAACAGCAGCGGCAACTGCGTTACCAGTACGGTTATGCCTAGCAGAGAAAATGTCTGTTGTGACAGATTGGCAGAACTGTCTTTACCCGAGGGTATTCGCTTGTCGTCGTCGTGGCGTTTCCTTGCCATCCCTGCAGTGCGGGTTGTCATACGCGCTCGGTCAGCGATGTGGCTGTGTCAAACAATGCCAGTTTACGCAGGCAGGCCTGTCGCTGGTTAAAGCTGCGTCGCTGACCCGCGTCAACACCCGGCAGTTGAAATTCGTAGGGCAGCCCCAGTCTGTCTGCTTCGATAATCCATGCGCACATCCGCGACAGGCGTTTTTCTGCAGACAGGTTGTTGTCAATATCGCGCCATTTAATTTCTATGTCACAGCTGTCGCTGGCCGGTGCTTCAAACGCCTTGCTATACCATTCACCGCCACGAGCAACTGCCTTCCATGCAATTGACGCAGGGGGATCTGTAATCTGGTAAGTGCGCAGCTCCTTGAATTCGCGTTCGTCAGCCTGCCGTTGTCCGGCCTGTTGTCCTGTACCCTTACTCTGAAACGGAGCCGGCGGAGTTTCAGGCTTTGGATAGACGTAGCCGATGCTCTCCGGATGGACATAGCCCCAGCCACGCCACAACCCCAGAGGAAAGTCGCTCGATAACGTGATTCTGCCCAGTCGATGGATGCCGCGCTGCGCACCGGTCACCCGCAGACGTGCAGTCACCTGCCGGGTCTTGCCAATATCGAGTCGATCGTGGCTGTCAGCGGTACTCACTTCAACGGAGTGGCGTCTGCGAATACCGGGTTCGCTAAGCGCCACCTCAAACACCAGTGGCTCTCCGGCAAATGCGTCAATCGCTTTAACACTGTGAAAGGTTAGTTTGACCAGGTTTAGGTAGGTCGACAACAGACTGGAGGCGAACAACCCCACCATAATGAAGCTCAGCGCGTAGCCAAGGTTCAGGCGGTAGTTCATCGATGCCAGAATCATGATCAACACTACGCCCAGAAAAGCCATACCGCGTCGTGTTGGTAAGATATAGATGCGCTCGTGGCGAATGGTGACCGGCAGGGTGTCGTCAGCGTTTGAGCGGAAAAGCCGTTGGCGCCATTGCTTTTTGGTGCGGGCGCTCTGCAGCGCAACGGTGGTGGTCATTTGCTAGGCGACAGCTACTGTATTTAGCAGGTCATGGGTCAGTGATTGGCCCTGTCTCAGTGAGCCTGCCAGCCGATGTGCGGCGACACTCGGGAAAATACTGTGTATGTCTTCGGGGATGACCATTTCGCGCCCGTGCAGCAGTGCCCATGCCCGGGCCATCGCCAGCAGGCCCAGGCCGGCGCGCGGGCTTAGTCCGTTGGCGCAGGCACCATCCAGTGCCATCGCGCGGCTCTGCGTCAGCAAATTCTGTACATAGTCGAGTACCGGGGCGGCGGTAAAAATTTGCCCGCTGCACGCCTGCCAGAATGTGATGTGTTCGGCACCGGCAACCGCATCAAGAGTTTCGAACAGGGCCCGGCGATCACCGTGCTCAAGCAGTGTGCGCTCAGCGGACGCGTCCGGATAGCCCAGCTCGATACAGGCAATAAACCGGTCCAGTTGTGATTCTGGCAACGGGTAAACGCCGAGTTGTTCCTGGGGATTTTGAGTAGCAACAACAAAAAACGGATTTGGCAGCTGGTGGCTGATTCCATCTATCGTTACCTGCTGTTCCTCCATTGCCTCCAACAGCGCCCCCTGTGCTTTTGGCGGTGCGCGATTGATTTCGTCTGCCAGCACCAGTGATGTGAAAACCGGTCCGCGATGCAATCGGAATTGTTGATCTTTAACATCGTAAATCGACAGCCCTGTTATATCAGAGGGCAGCAGATCGCTGGTGAACTGAATGCGGGTCCAGTCGAGCCCGAGTGTGCATGCAAGTGCGCGCGCCAGGGTTGTCTTGCCGACACCGGGCAGGTCTTCGACCAGCAGGTGGCCACCGGCCAGCATTGCCGCCAGTGCCAGCTTTACCTGCATCGGCTTACCGATCACAATATCGTCTAGCTGTGCCAGGACTGCGTGCAGGTGTTGATCTGTCGACGTGAGTCGCTGTTGCGAGATCATTAGTGTGGGTAGCCTTCTGCCGGTAATCGCCCGCTGTGCGGATCTGTATTTTTGTACTGATGGGATCGGCGCCGCTGACAACAGCTTGAAGGATTTTTGACGCTGGGCGCGAGTTGTGGCAAAAAAATGACAATTCAATAGGGTTAAGCCATTGAATTTGAAGCTGTGAGTGTTAAATTGGAAGGTGCGGGCAGAGCTGTCAGGATTATGCTCGTATGCCGGTACACCGCATCCGTTTTCCCCCGTGCAGCGTACAACTGCAAATTTACGGACTGGTGGCTGGCAGCTGTTGCGGTTCACTTAACTATAAAAAATGGCATCAGGTTTTTAACTGAGCGGGATTTGTGTCGCTACAGTAGCGTTCGCGTAATTTGACCTTCGATGAGAACCGACGTCGAGTCGCAGGCACCGGAACTCCGGGCCGCGGCTACAAACCGACAGGGAACCAGAGGTTGGTACGCGAAACCGAAGTCGCGGCGTATTGGTGAGAGACCGTGCGGAGTGGTGCCAGAGAAACGATTGGAGCAACAATGTTTGGACTTGTGAGTCAAAGCTCAAACCCGATTTACACACTCGAGATCCCCGGCAAGCCTGGTGTGATCGGCATGACGCCCTGCCCGGGTATCAGGCTCGAGTCACTGAAGCGGGGCAATGTTGCAAAGACGTTGAAACGCGACATTGCCGCGTATCACGACTGGGGTGCCAGCGGTGTTGTGACGCTGAATGAAACCGATGAGCTCATTGATCTCGGGTTGGAGAACCTGGGCGATGAACTACAGGCCGCCGGCTTCTGGTGGCGGCACCTCCCCATTGTCGACATGAATGTTCCAAAGCTTGGCTTTGAAGAAATCTGGCGCGTCGAAGGGCAGCAAATAAGCTCATCGCTCGGAGCTGGCGAAAAAGTCATACTGCACTGCCTTGCCGGGCTCGGCAGAACTGGCATGATGGCGGCGCGTCTGCTCGTTGACCTGGGCGCCTCACCCGAGTCCGCTATTGACGATGTGCGGCGGGTTCGTCCGCGCGCAATCCAAACCAATGCGCAGGAAGACTACGTGCGCGAACACGGCAAAAAAACCCGTCACGATCGCTGGTCGAGGCTTCAGGGCCGGCAAAATGGAATGCTGGGCAAGCCCGCAAACAACAAACCGCCGATGAAGGGTTTCGGTACCTGATAACACAAATGCCCGCCCGGGTGCGGGCACCTTACCGGCACAGCCTGCAGCCGGTTACCAGCCTGGGTCCTTACATGCCTGTCTGGCATGCATCCGGGCCGATAAACTGCGCTAACTGTTACTTCCCCTACGCACTCTTTTCCTTTTGGCACCACCTCTGTTATTTTACTAGCAAGTGCGGTTTGCGTTTTAGGCACCCGACACTGCCGCCAGTGGCGAATCTTGTCGATACGTCTCGATGCGTCTCGGTGGTAGACAACCAGGCAATCTATTAATTTCATGATGGGTTCTCCTGGCGTTGCCGGCGTAAAAAGCACCAGCTGTTAAAACAACAAAATTGCCAGTAAATAAACAGGAGGGATGCACCCAGATGCTGAAGTCTTTGAATATCGACCCGGGCAAGTGCACCGGATGTCTGCAGTGCGAGATGGCGTGTTCGCTTGAAAACGAGGGCGTCTTTAATACGGCGAAGTCCCGCATCAAGGTGTTTAGCTTCCATGAGGAAGGTCGTTTTGTGCCCTACACCTGCACGCAGTGTGACGAGGCTTGGTGTATGCAAGCCTGTCCGGTGGATGCCATTGTTGTGAATGCGGCAACGGGGTCGAAAGATGTGAAAAACGACCTCTGTGTGGGTTGCAAGGTCTGCACGATCGCCTGCCCGTTCGGCACAATCAATTACAACGCAGACTCAGGCAAAGTGGTCAAATGTGATCTCTGTGGCGGCGATCCTCAGTGCGCCAGCGCCTGTCCAACAGATGCTATTACATACGTTGATGCGAACGCGACCGGTCTCGACAAAATGAGACAGTGGGCCGGTAAAACCGACAACGCAGGCGCCTAGGGGGAATATCATGGCTTGGACAAGACAGGTACTACGTGTCAACCTGACTCAGGGCACGTGCATCCCGGAACCATTGAATATGGACTGGGCTAATCAATATCTCGGACAGCGCGGACTCGCAACTCGCTATCTCGCCGAGGAAATCGACCCGGCGTGTGACGCGCTTGGACCGGACAATAAGCTCATCATGGCTACCGGTCCGCTGACCGGCACAATGGCTTCCACCGGTGGCCGTTATTCGGTGATCACCAAGAGCCCGCTGACCGGCGCTGTGGCCTGTTCAAACTCAGGTGGTTTCTTTGGAGCAGAGCTTAAAAACGCCGGCTGGGACATGATTATTTTTGAAGGCAAGTCGGCGACACCGGTTTACCTCAATATTGAAAATGATCAGGCAAAGCTGATGAGCGCCGAGGATTTGTGGGGCAAGTCGTGCTGGGAAACCGACGAAATTCTGCACGCCAGGCACCAGGATCCGCAAATGCGTGTCGCTGTAGTCGGGCGCTCTGCCGAACAGGGCTGTCTGTACTCCGCCGTGATCAATGACCTGCATCGCGCCGCTGGCCGCTCGGGTGTTGGTACTGTGATGGCATCCAAGAATGTTAAGGCAGTGACCGTCCGCGGCACCATGGGCGTTGGCAATATCCTCGATCCTGCGCGCTTTATGGAGAGTGTCAACGCCGGTAAGAAGGTGCTCGCCGAAAACGCCGTTACCGGTGAAGGCCTGCCTGCACTTGGCACTCAGGTGCTGATGAACGTGATCAATGAGGTCGGCGCCATGCCGACTCGCAATATGCAGGAAGTTCAATTCGAGGGCGCTCACAAGATTTCCGGTGAAGCCATGCTGGAGCCACGCGAGAGTGACGGCAAACCCAATCTGACACGTAACGGCGGTTGCTTCGCCTGCACCATCGCCTGCGGTCGAATCTCGACCATTGACCGTGAACATTTCTCGGTTAGGGAAAAGCCGCAATATTGGGGCAATTCCGGTGGCCTTGAATATGAGGCAGCATGGGCGCTTGGCTCAGACACTGGCGTCGATGACCTCGATGCGCTGACCTACGTTAACTTCATCTGTAACGAGGATGGCATGGATCCGATTTCTTTCGGTGCCACCGTCGCTGCGGCCATGGAGTTGTTCGAGACGGGTGCCATTAACACCAGTCACACTGATGGCGTGGAGCTTAAGTTTGGCAGTGCGCAGGCGCTGTGCTGGGCTGTTGAGCAGTCTGCAACCGGACAGGGTTTTGGCGCAGATCTGAACCTTGGCTCAAAGCGGCTGTGTGAAAAATACGGTAAGCCCGAGCTGTCAATGACGGTCAAAGGTCAGGAATTTCCTGCCTACGATCCGCGCGGTATTCAGGGTATGGGTCTCACCTATGCGACGTCCAATCGTGGCGCCTGCCATCTCAGAGGCTATACGGTTTCGTCTGAAATACTCGGTGTGCCGGAAAAGACCGACCCGCTTGAGTCAGATGGAAAGGCTGGCCTTGTTAAGGCATTCCAGGACGCCACTGCCGCAGTCGACTCTGCAGGTCTGTGTGTCTTCACCACGTTTGCGTGGACACTCGATGACATTGCACCGCAAATCGACGCTGCGTGTGACGGTGACTGGTCACCTGAGCGGCTGGTTGAAGTGGGCGAGCGAATCTGGCAACTGGAGCGTGACTTCAACATAAAGGCCGGTATTTCCGGAGCAGAAGATACGCTGCCTGATCGTCTGTTGAAAGATGCAGCCAAGTCTGGCCCTGCCAAAGGTAAAGTTTGTGAGCTTGGCAACATGTTGCCGGAGTACTACAAACTGCGCGGCTGGACAGCTGACGGGCAGTTAACTGACGAAACCAGAAACAAGTTCGGGTTACCTTC
Organism: uncultured Granulosicoccaceae bacterium; assembly: GCA_964389335.1. Taxonomy (GTDB): domain Bacteria; phylum Pseudomonadota; class Gammaproteobacteria; order Granulosicoccales; family Granulosicoccaceae. The sequence continues at coordinate 61,319 of CAYMFQ010000002.1, read as the reverse complement.
CTGACGTCAGCCCGACGTTTCGTCTGCCGGGGCAGCACGTGTGTGCTGTCCCGGAGTGCAGATATCCACCATTCAACAAAACACTGCGCAGCAGTGCATCACCTATTCTGCAGTAACATCTAGCGGAGACCTGAATGATCTATGTAGTTGTGGGCGCGGGCCCGGCCGGGGTAGTTGCAGCGGAACAGCTCAGAAAGCTCGATCCCCTGGCGAATATCATGATTATTGGATCTGAGCCGGAGCCGCCGTATTCACGCATGGCGATTCCCTACTATCTGACCGAAAAGATCGACGAAAGCGGCACTTATTTGCGCAAGGCTGATCAGCATTACTCCACCCGGGATATCACCGTCGTGCAACAGCGCGTGGCTCGTATCGATTCGGCCATGAACGCGGTCATCACCGAGAACGGCGAGACCTATCGTTACGACAAGCTGCTGCTTGCGACCGGAGCCAGCCCGTCAGTACCACCGGTACCCGGCATTGATCTGCCCGCTGTACACAACTGCTGGACACTGGAAGACGCACGGGAAATCGTAAGGCTGGCCAAGCCTGGTGCGAGCGTGTTGTTAATGGGTGCCGGTTTTATCGGATGTATCATTCTGGAATCTCTGGTGCTGCGGGATGTGAAGCTAACCGTGGTGGAAATGGAAAACCGCATGGTGCCTCGGATGATGAACGAGGTGTCCGGCAACATGATCAAACGCTGGTGTGAAAACAAGGGCGTCGCGGTACACACGTCAACGCGTGCCGAATCGATTGAATCCGCAGCGGATGGCAAGCTGAAAGTGAACCTGAGCGGTGGTCAGGCAGTCGAAGCTGATTTGGTGATTACTGCGACTGGTGTTAGGTCCAATATGCAATTTGCTATCGACAGTGGTTTAAATGCCGATCAGGGCATTCTCGTAAACAGTTATCTGCAAACCAGCAATGAAGATATCTATGCTGCCGGTGACGTCTGCCAGGGTAAGGATTTCTCTACCGGTGAATATACCGTGCAGGCTATTCAGCCCACCGCTGTTGAGCATGCGAAAGTTGCTGCAGGTAACATGGTTCGCGGACATCGCTCAGAACACATCGGTAACGTTAATATGAATGTTCTCGATACGCTCGGACTGGTATCGGCATCCTTTGGGTTGTGGATGGGTGTTGAAGGCGGTGACTCCGCGGAACTGGTCAATGAAGAGGCCTTCAAATATCTGAACCTGCAGTTTAAGGATGATGTACTGGTTGGTGCCAGTAGTCTGGGGTTAACACAGCACGTTGGTGTGCTGCGCGGGCTTATTCAATCGGAGACTCCATTGGGCATCTGGAAAGAGCGGTTGATGAAAGACCCTCTTCGCATCATGGAGGCGTATCTCGCCTGCTCTCAGGCTCAGGTGGCGACTGCCTGAACATGCAGATCACGTTTAAGCTTTATGCAACGCTGCAGCACCTGCTGCCAGCGGATGCGAAAAACAATGCAATTGTCATTGATGTGCCTGAGCAAGCGACTCTGCACGAGGTTATTGATCGCTTTAACGTGGCACATAAAGATGCCCACCTGGTGCTGATAAACGGCCGTTATATTGGTTTTGACGAACGCGACGACAAAGGCTTGCTGACCGATGGCGATGTACTTGCCGTGTGGCCCCCGGTTGCCGGGGGCTAGCGGTTTTCTAGCGCACCTATGTCGAACCATTCATTTAGTCGCGAAATGGGTTTTAAGGACTCAGAGTTTCTGCGCATTTTTCCCGTTGCGATAAACGGCGCTCCGCACGAATATGTTGATGATCGTAGTATAAGAGTGCAACTAGAGCCCGGCGTGCTGAACGTTGCAATAGGTCCGCAGCAGTACCGCAAAATAGCGTCAATCTCTCTGCCGTATCTGAACGTAAAATTCTCATTTGACGGGGTAGAGCGAGAGCGCATCGATCAATTCATGAGATACTTTGACCTGCGCTATCAGCGTGGCGGTGGCTGAAAACGCGGTCGGATTGTGTGTGCACAGGTTGCCAGTTAACAGACCTGTGCCGCAGGAAAGGGCACAATCAGGATATTGATTGATGTTAGTCAATTTGCGGATGTGCAACGAGAACAAAAAACGGATTCAACATATGCGGGAGTCAGACAAGACAGCCAGCGGTTCCCCAGCTACCGATGCGCTCGGTCGCGAACTGCACGACCTCAGGGTTTCGGTTACGGATCGCTGCAACTTTCGCTGCGTCTACTGCATGCCGAAAGAGGTGTTCGGCCGTGGCTACAAGTTTTTGCAGAAATCCGAACTCCTGACGTTCGAGGAAATAGAAAAAATCGTACGTGTGTTCTCGCGACTCGGTGTCAGGAAAATCCGACTGACCGGTGGTGAGCCACTGGTGCGCAGCGAACTCGAACTACTGATTGAAAAGATAGCTGGTGTTGATGGCATACACGACGTCAGCCTGACCACCAACGCAGCGCTGCTAACGCCGCGTCGTGCTGCCAGTCTTCGTGCGGCTGGCCTGGACCGGGTCAATATCAGCCTCGACGCCATCGATGACGAAACTTTTATGGCGGTTAATGATGTCGGTATACCGGTACAGAAAGTACTGGACGGTATCTCTGCCGCATCAGATGCCGGATTCAAATCTGTAAAGGTCAACATGGTTGTCAAGCGTGGTCTCAACGAACAAAGTGTTTTGCCAATGGCCAGACACTTCCACGGCAGTGGTCAGATTCTTCGCTTCATCGAATTTATGGACGTTGGCAATACCAATCGGTGGCAGGACAACGCAGTTATGACTGGCGCCGAGATCATCAAGCAAATTCACAGTGAAATGCCGGTCGAGCCAGTTAGTCCCAACTATCGTGGGGAAGTGGCACAACGCTGGCGGTATATTGATGGTGGCGGTGAAATTGGTGTCATCTCGTCGGTGTCGCAGCCGTTTTGCGGTGACTGCAGTCGGGCCAGGTTATCGGCTGTCGGAAAGATCTACACGTGTTTGTTTGCTGCTGATGGCTTTGACCTGCTCAGTCTTGTGCGTCAGGGGCTGACAGAAAATGAACTGGAGGCCCGTATCCGCAAGCTATGGGCTCGCCGCAGAGATCGCTATTCGGAAACACGCACTGTTGAATCGGTTCTCAAGCCAAAAGTAGAAATGTCCTACATTGGTGGCTAGCTATGAGTAATGATCCGTCTGCCGAGGCTGGTTCTGTCGATCAATTCAGAACCGAATTTGCTCCGGTGTTGCGAAGCTACAATGCCATGGAGACCACTAAGCGTCGACATTTTGACTATCTGTCGATGCTGGAGAATAAAAAGAAAAAGTTTAATCTGGCTGCAACTGGCGCAGAGGAAAGTACGCTGCAAAACTTATTGCGTGACCATAACGATGAAGTTCAGGAATTCAAAACCCTTAGTCAGCAATTGAAAAACGGCAATCCGCTCGCACACGAGGCGCTGTTTCAATATATCGGTCAGCTAAACAGCGCACTGGCACCGGTCAATACGTCTACTGGTCACTGATCAACCTGCAGTCACTGCAACACCAGGTTTGTTCACCACTCCTCAGTCGTGCTTCTTTGGGGCGTCGTTGTCGACGATTTGTAACAATGAGGTAAGGCTACCTGAATATCAGCTCAGGTATTATGTGCGCAAGTCAAGAATCTTCGCTGATTTCCAGAGCTCTCGCGGGCAGCCGAGGTGCTGGTGAAAGACCGACCGGCCGGTGAATCGTATCGCTATTTTGGGAAATGAAGCGGTATTGCAAGCAAAATAGTTCATTTATTGAACCGGCCAGCCGACAAGTTTGCTGAAGGAGAAAGGTGCAATGGTGATACGAGCGAGGTTTTTTCGCTGGTGACCAGGCATCACTGTGCTTACATCGCACCTTTCAGCACCCGAATGGCCGGCTCCCTTCACTAAAATTTGATAGTAACCTTAAAAATAGAACCACAAGAGGTGGTTTGCGCTGGATTTCAGTCTGCAGTCAGTGTTTCGGCACTACACTGCCGGCCATTCATCGCATTGGGTATAAACGCTTATGAGCTCTACATTGCAAAGAATCCTTCAATCAATGCTATTGGTTCTGGCGGCCGCATGTACAGCGGTATCTGCCAATAGCTATAGTCTAAGCGCCGGAGATGAAGTATCCATCACCGTGTTTGGTGAACCGGATCTCTCTCTCAGCGCCAAGATCGATGAAAACGGACTTCTGAATTATCCGTTGCTCGGTGCACTGGAAGCGGGTGGTCTTACAGTTTCGGATCTTGAGAAATCTATTACCGGCAAGCTTAAAGGTAAATATCTGGTTGACCCGGATGTGCGTGTGTCGGTCGCAGAGTACCGACAAGTCTATGTTAATGGCGAAGTTGGTTCACCAGGTGGCTTTAGTTATCAGCCCGGAATGACGCTGGATAAGGCTATCGCACTGGCAGGTGGCTACACAGAACTGGCTTCTCGACAGCGTGCGGTGCTGACTCGGGTCATCAATGGTGTGGCACAGCGGTTTAGCATGCGCCCGACCGATGCAGTATTGCCCGGTGACATCATCACGATTGAAGAAAGTCTGCAGATATTCGTCAATGGCGAGGTGCAGCGCCCTGGTAACTATGTCTATCAGCAAGGCCTCACGCTTGAGAAGACGATTGCACTTGCTGGTGGCTTTACCGGCCGGGCATCAAAGAAACGTATAAGAGTATCCCGCGACGTGGATGGGCAGCAGAAACAGGGCCGCATCAGATTGAGTGACCCCGTCTATCCAGGCGATATTATTTCAGTGCCGGAAGGCTTCTTTTAGTTAGGTGAGCTAGATTAATGAAATCACTTCATCCGCTCGACAATACTCTCACTGAGTATAAAAAGGATGAAATCAGCTTCAATTTTGAGAGATATGTGCAAACGCTGCTTGATAACAAGTGGCGTATATTTCTTTTTGTTTTGACTGTGCTGATTGCTTCTTACTTCATCATCAACAGCCTGAAAACTCAGTACAAAGCCACTGCCACGGTTTTGATTGAGAAAAAAGAATCAAACGTCGTTGATGTCGCCGCACTCTATGGGCTCGACAACGAAAGTGAAGAGTACCTCGCTACTGAGTTTGAGGTGTTGCGCTCCCGTCCATTGGCGGAAAAGGTTGTCGAAAAGCTCGACCTGACAGCGCATCCGGCTTTCAAAGAAGAGCAGGGTTTCGCATTCGCTCCACTTATCACGTCCCTGAAAGATAAGATTATGGGCACGGAAAGTGTGCCCGCGGACGAAGCGGCAACCAGTGACGCTGTAGAAGCTGAGATTGCACGTCGCGAATTACTTAAAGACTACCAGGACAGGCTGAGCATCTTCCCGTTGCGCAAGACGCAGCTGGTCGAAGTGAGTTTTGAAGCGCCGACACCGGTACTCGCTCGCGATATTGCCAACGAACATGCTGAAGCGTACATCGAAGCTGACCTCGAAGCGCGCCTCGAGCGCACCAAGACCGCAGCCTCGTGGCTGGCGGGTCAGGTGGAAGGGTTGAAGAGCGATCTGAGCCGTGCAGAACAACAGCTTGCGGACTACATCGAGCAGGAAAATGTCATCGATATCGAAGGCATTCAGGCAGTCAGCTCGCAGGAGCTTAAAGACCTCAACGCGGATCTGGTGAAGGTCAGAGCCAAGCTGTCAGAGGCGACGATCCGTCGTGAGCAGGTGCAGAGCGCTCGAAGATCAAACAGTGAAGAATCGTTGCCCTCAGTGCAGCGAGACAGCGTCGCACAAAGGCTTCAGGAGGGCGTGGTGGTGGCGCTGCAGAAGCGTGCCGAGCTCGCCAAGCGATACGGGCCTGAGCATCCACGCATGCTGGCTGCGACGTCGGACCTGACCACGGCGCGCTCCGGACTGCGCGATCAGATCAACAAGATCATTGAGCGTGTTGAATTTGAATATAACGCTGCCCTGGCTGAAGAGGCTGATCTGCAGCGCCGTATTAATCTGGCGCAACAGAACTTTTTCTCAACCAATCGCAAAGGCTCCAAGTATCTGGAGTTACAGCGTGAAGTCGAATCAAACCAGCGTTTGTTTGATCTCTTCTACAACCGTACCAAAGAAACCACTGAAACCATCGATCTGCAGAGTGCGCACGCGCGCATCCTGACGCCGGCGGAAGATCCACTGCAACCGTCAAAGCCGCAAAAGCCAATTCTGTTTCTGCTGGCGGCGCTTGGCAGTTTGTTCTTGTCGATTTTCTATTACATCATGCGTGAACTCTTCAACACGGGTATCCGTGATGGTGAAGACGTCGATCAGCGCATTGGTTTACCGCTGTTAGGTTCTCTGCCCAGCATTAAAAAGAGTTTTGTGCGCCCGGTTGTACTCAATGCTCAGGATGATGGCGAACGTTCCAAAGAAGGTGCAATCTTCAAAGAAGCAGTGAACACAGTCAGAACCGGGTTAATGCTTGACCGGGTGGACCGACCACACAAAACCATCATGGTCACATCGACTATTGCCGGCGAAGGCAAGTCGACCATCGCAGGGCATCTCGCTTACAGCTACGCGAGTGTGGGCAGAACTCTGTTGATTGACTGTGATCTGCGTACACGTGGTGTCAGTAACATGTTTGGTGTTAACAAAACCGACATGGGTCTGCGCGAAGTGCTGTCGGCGGAAGCATTGCTGGAACAGTGTGTGATTGGTATCGATAATAACCTGGATCTGCTGTGCGCAAACTTCACGCCGTTGAATCCGCTTAAGTTAATCAGCTCACCACGTTTCCAGTCGCACATTAAAGACGCGGCCAAGAAATACAACTTCGTGATTCTCGACGCGCCACCGGTGCTGCCTGTGAGTGATCCGCTGGTATTGTCCGGCTATGTAGATGCCGTAATCTACACAATCAGGGCGCGGTCCACACCCTATCAACACATTAGCCGTTGCCTGCAATCGTTGCAGCGCGTGGAAGCGCCGGTTTGTGGGGTGGTGCTGAATCAGCTGGATATGGGTAGCTCGTACTACTCGTACTACAGCTACGGCAATACCTGATTGTCCTGTCGAAGGTCGCCACTTAGTCGTCCTTTGCCAAAGTAGAGATAAGGTCAGTGCGAGTTCACACACGACGCGGCCCACTCAGATTTTCAGTGGAAAGATCCAGCCAGATATGGCTGGGTCTGCCACTGTTACTGTTGGTAGCCTGGTCTATTAAAGCCTTTAGTCCTGACTTGTCCAGTAAGTCTGCGCTAACAGCGCGTGATCTTGACTTGCGACTGGAAATAGTCAGCTCTGGTGCGGCACTGTGGCAGCAGTTGTTGCTACCACTGTTTACCGCAGCGTGCATTTTGTACGTCATGCGTTTGCGGCATCTCTTTCGAGCCTATATCAGCGTGTTGTTTCCGATAGCGCTGCTGGGTTGTTTTTTGGTTGCCTCTGTACTCTGGTCCGATCATCCCGACGACACCGCGCGTCGAGCGATACGGCAGATATTTCTCTTCACATCAGTTGTTGGTGCCGTAGTGATCGGCAGGTCCAAGAACCTGTTTGTCACTTATCTGCAAACTACCTCGTTGTTGCTGTTGTTATACGAGTCGCTGTTTTTGCTGATGCCCTGGATATCCTTTGATGTCTTTGGCAAGTTCACCGGGATCCATTCGACCAAGAACGAACTCGGCGGCATCGCCGGTGCATTCTTTCTTATCGGTCTGGCAACTCACCGCTACTACGCCGAAACGCTCAAAGAAAAGCGCTGGGCAATGGCGACGATACTGGGCTGGGCGTTCTTACTTATCCTGAGTGCTTCTAAAACCCCTATGGGCCTGGTGGTGCTGGTGGGTGGCTGTCTTATGTTGTCGCAGCATTACGTGCGAATGATTTCGATTGGAGTCATTGTATTTTGGCTGATGATAATCGTTTTTATTCCACTTGCTCTATTGGGGTTTGGCGAAGCGCCAATCGATTTCTATCGCAGCATACTCCCCGAAGATGCACTAACCGGACGAACCGGTATCTGGTATCACCTGTTGGCCGATTTGAAGAAAAACTGGATGTTTGGTACTGCCTATGGCGCCTACTGGGGCGTCGGAGACATACCGGAAGCACTCGATATCAAGTGGAGCTACTATCAGTTTCTGCATACAGCACACAGTGGTTTTGTCGATCTGTGTATGGAACTGGGTGTTATACCAACGGTTATTTGGCTGCTGATTTTCTGGGCCTTTCTGGTTGCTACCAAAGATTCGTCTGATCCGATTTCACAGGCGCTGATCGCTTACGGCATGTTGCACAACTGCCTGGAGACTTCCTTTCTCCATGGCGTACATTTTGTGTGGGTGATGATGCTTATTTCAATTGCAAACATACTCTATTCCCATGCGCGAAAGCCCGGATTTGACGCCAGATTCCGCCTAATAAGAAATAACCGGCAGACGATAGCAGGTGGCGACGCAACGGATGGACAACAAACCGCATAAGTTGTGTGTATGAAACGTGAAACGATTCTGGTTATTGCCTCATCAGGCGGCCACTTAACGCAAGCCATTTGTGCAACCAGTACTATCAATCAGGATCTGGTGCTGGTTAGCAACAAGAATATGCTGGACGGCAAGCGCTTTAAGCGCGTGTATACCGTCACCGACACACAACATAATCCGCTGATTCATTGCCTCAATTTTTTTGTGGCACTCAGAGTGTTGTGGAAGGAAAAGCCAAGGGCGATGTTCAGTACCGGGGGGCCGATATGCCTGCCCTTTGCACTGGTTGCGAAGCTGACTGGTACCCGATTTGTGTTTCTGGACACGATGTCCCGTGTCACTGAGTTATCCAACTCAGGGAAACTTATACAGCGGTTTGGCCTTAGTGACGCTTTTTTGTGTCAGTGGCCTGAAGTTGCCAAACAATACAACGGAGCAGAGTATCATGGTCAAGCCTTTGATCTTGGTGACCATGGGCACCAATGATTATCCGTTCACCCGTCTGTATCAGTACATAAAAAATGATCCGCTCTATCGTGATCAGCGCTGTGACTGGTTTGTGCAGTGTGGTTCGTGTGAGGTAGACGAACCCCCCGCGTCTGGTGTGGTAGAAAAATTGATTCCGCGAGCGGATATGGAAGATCTTGTAAAACGCAGCGCGTTGGTAATCAGCCATTGCGGCATAGGTAGTTTGAATTTGATGCTGCAGTATCGCAAGCGCGTTATTTTTGTTCCGCGTGTCGCGCAGCACGATGAATTTTCAGACGATCATCAGCTACAGATCGCTCGTGAGATAAAAAACCGCAGAATGTCTGTAGTTTATCCCGACGATAACTTTCCTGTGCTGGCGTTGGATCAGATTGAGCTGGACAATAAAATTACCAGTCCGGTAGATATCACCAATTATGACCTCGCCAGAATTGTCGAAATGAAATTGACTGCGTGATGCCATGTTAGTAACAGTATGTCTGTGTACTTATAAGAGAGAGACTCTCAACGAAACGCTCGCCAGCCTGATAGCTCAACGTTTGCCGTCTGGTTGTCGTCTCGAAGTGGTCGTTGTCGACAACGATGCCGAGGAGACCGGCAGGGCTACCTGTGAGAAATTTCGTCATTCGCAGTCTGACGTGGAAGTGCGATATTTTGTAAATCCGGAGCGCAATCTTGCCGCGGTGCGAAACTCTACTATCGAACTCGCCAAAGGTGACTATCTGGCTTTCATCGACGATGATGAGTGGGCCGAGCCAGACTGGATAGCTGCACTCCTGTCCGCAATTGAAGAGTACGGCGCTGACGTTGTATTTGGCCCGGTGATGGTACATTACCCGGAAGAGTCGCCAGACTGGATTGTGTCAGGGGATATGTTTGGCAAGGACAAGCATCGTACCGGGCAGGTGCTAACCAAGGGTGCCACCTCTAACGCACTATTGAAGGCACACTGGGTTCGAGATCGCGGCATTCGCTTCGATGCCGAGTTTGGAAAATCTGGCGGTGAGGATACCGACTTTTTTCATCGCATTCATAAGCTCGGAGCCCACCTGGTATTCGACAACCGTGCGGTGGTCTCTGAGACGGTTGAGAAGCATCGATTGAATCTGGACTATCTGAAAAAGCAGAATATAAGAATCGGGCAAACCCACTGGCACTACCTGTGGTCCAAGCAGAGTGGCTTAGCCTTCATGAAAACCGGTGCGTTTGTGCTGGCACAAGTAGTCGCTGCTGGATGCTTTGCTTTGGTTTCCATGCCATTTGGTAAAAGCCGATATGCGCGCTGGTATCTTTTGCTAATCAGAAACATTGAAAAGCTCAAGATGGCTTTTGGCAATTCAAAGAAAGCCGTAGAATTATACGGCAATCACTAGTGGTACCTGGCGCCAGCTACGTAGTTAGTGGCGTAATCATTTCTTTCCGGCTACTCAGCTGGCCTTTTTGATGTTGCTGGCTGTAACCCTGGTTGTCGCGTCGTGGTTAGCGTTGCCGGAAGCTTCAGCACCTGCAGCGCTATTTTCAAATATTCGACAAAGCTGCTCTGTGACAGCTCTCCAGTCGTATTGTTTTTCAACCAGCGCGCGACCCTGAGACTCAAGCGTATCGCGCAGGGTGCCATCCGACATTACTCTGATGGTCGCGTCTGCAAAGGTGTTGGGTTCATCCTCTATCAGAATATCCTGTTCCTTTGTGTAGTTGATACCCTCGGCACCCACCGCCGTTGACACGATTGCCTTGCCCATGGCCATTGCCTCGAGAATTTTCAATCGGGTACCACCCCCGACACGCAATGGCACAACAACAACGGCCGCTTTTGCATAGTAGTCACGCATATCATCGACGGCGCCGGTCACCTCTATGTCAGGATCACTTGCGAGCGCCTGAACTTCAGCAGGCGGGGCTTTTCCCGCGATGCAAAATTGTGCGTCAGGCTTTTTTTGCTTAATAATTGGCCAAACGTTCTTCGCGAACCAGAGTATACCTTCGACGTTGGGGTAGTAGCTGATAGTGCCGGTGAATAAAATAAGGTTCGGATTTGCCGTATCTGTAGCTGGCTGAAAGAATTCGCTATCAACTCCGTTGGGGATGACATGGAATTGCGTATCTGATGACATACGTGATTTCAGTATGTCTGCGTCTCTTTGTGATGTGGTCAGGCAGGCGTCGAATTTTTCGCAGTTTTCTATCTCGTGATGATAGTATTTTCGCCACTCAGCTTTCGCCAGAAATTTTCTGAGCGGGCTGCGCTCCGTTTCGAAAGTACGTTGCATGATTTCATATTCGACGTTGTGCTGGTCGACATACTTTTCGATGTTGTCCGGCAGCTGGTAATAACCCATCTGCGAGAACTCTGTCAGTATCAAGTCGAAGTGTTCCGCCTGGCACAACTCATCAATCCGATTTTGCAGCGCCTTCGAATGATACTTGTAGTACTCATAGGTCTTGCTGCTAAACAGTGACGCAAGCTGGTACATGCGCTTGTATTGTTTAAGTTGTCCGCGGTCTGCAGGGGCCAATTCGACAGTGACTCCCTGTGCTCGCAACACCTCAATACCTGCTGCCTGCGCATCGTTGTCAGGTTCAAGGCACAGCAGGGTAACATTGTGCGAACGCGCGATGTTTACCACCAGGTGATGGACCCGGATTAGGCCGCCGTTGTTTAACGGATAGGGCAAATAAGGAGTAAAAATTAAAACATTCATAGTCTTATGACCAACGCACTTAAAGCGGGTATTGGATAGTCTGACACAATCTGTCCGGGTTGCTGATTTCGCTCAGGTGCTCGCCTGATTGCGACGCGCTGCCAGCATTTCACCGGCTTTGCCAAGTAATAAAAGGATATCCTGTCGTAGTGCCGGTACCAATAGCAGACAAAGGCCGATAAACAGCGGAAATACAAAAAGTGACAACAGTAGGTTGTCATTCAGTAAATAAACCATGATGACGCAGGCGAGGCCTGCGACCAGCAATTTGATAACTGGCAGTACAGCAAACTTATAACCGGCACGGCGCAGCCAAAAGTAATACAGAAAGTTCATCAGTATCTGTGTCATGGCCATAGCGGCAATCGCACCCTGATAGCCATGAGACTTAAACAGCATTAGACACAGTGCAATATTGAAGACACTCGAAATCAGGCTTACTTTTACCGGTAAAAACTTATATCCGGCAGTCACGCCAAAATATCCCATGAGTGTCTGTAGTGATCGAAATAGCAAAACCACGAAGAACAACGCGGCGGCATTGGCGGCACTTTGGTACGTGGCGCCAAACAATAATGTCATAACCGGTTCCCGCAGAATGGTAAAACCAACAATGGCGCTGGTAATGACAAAGGTCACCCACAGCATGGATTGCTGCGCCAAAGACTCTGCGCGGTCAGTTCTGCTATTGGCAAAGTTCTCGGCTTGTGACGGGTAGTAAACATTGACATAGGCTTCGAACAAACGCGTACCGGCCTCGGCCAGTTTCTCGGCAATACCGAAGAATGCCATGGTCACCGGACCGCCAAGACCCGCAACGATGTAATTTGATACCTTTTCGTTACCAAGGTTGAGTACGGCATTCAGATAGAGCGGATAGCCGAATTTTAGTATTTGCGTGGCGCCACTTTGTCCGGTGCGCAGTGCGGCTGACAACAGGGTTCTGATCTTGACAGTGGCGAATAGAATTGAAACCGCGAACGCGAAGCTCTCGACTACCAGTACGGCTGAGACCGAGGCGTAGTCAAAGAGTGTCAGTGCAATCACCAGGGATGCTTTAACGACCGCTGCCAGTACCTGCACGCCCGCGTATACTGAGAAAACCTGTTCCGCCTGCAATAGTCGCAGTAGTAGTTCACGAAAGCTGTGTAGCCAGTACAGGACGAGCGTAAGCGCTGTTAAATGGCTAATGTCGTTAATAAACGGTATGGCACCGCTGCGCTCGAGGAGGACATAGAAGGCGGATACCACAGTACACGAGATCAGCCGTATCAGGATGGCGCTTTTGAAGAGCCCTGGCTTTGCCTCATCGGTTTGCTCCGGATACTGCTTAACGAATGCCAGATCGACTCCGAGGTCGCTTAGCATCTTCAGCAGAAATGCCACGATTAACGCAATGAAGTAGACGCCCAGCGCTTCCTCTTCCAGCAGGCGAGCCAGAAATATCAGGGTAAAAAAATGGCAGAACAGGGTGACTAGTGCACCCGTAAATGTTGCACCGAAAGCCTTAAGGATAGCGTTACTCTCTTTTCTTTTTTCTGCGTTGCGAAAGCTGAAACAGGTGTTACTGCTTTTACCGCGGCACCGCTGCCTTTGCAGTGCTTCTCAGGGATGTGGCGACAGTTCGCTCGTTTGTTTTACTTGTTAGTGGTCCCTGAACTTCTGTGTGCTATCTGACCTTCCGGGCCGGTAAGCCACGCTGCCTAGATAGCGTTGGAATCTATTAAATTCTGTGGTGGTTCGAGTTTATCTTCTCGCTTCAAGCGTAACAATTCTTCAACGTGGCGGGAAATCTCGGTGCGGAAACGTTCCGCTGAGAAACCTTCGGCGTTATGCCGGATTGCAGCCACGTTGAAATTTGGTTGAAGCCTTTCAAAGCGCTCGACTGCACTCACCAGTGATTCAACAGTTTGTTCTTCAAAAAGCAGGCCGGTGGTTTTGTCTTTGACAGTTTCACGCGCACCGCCCACACCGTACGCGATGACCGGGGTGCCGCAGGCCTGAGCCTCGACCGGCAGAATACCGAAGTCTTCCTGGGCGGCGAAGATAAAGGCTTTGGCTCTGCGCAGATGATCGATAAGCACATCGTCGCCCTGAAACCCGAGAATCTCTACATTGTCACCGGCCAGCGCCTGTATTTTCCTGTGCTCGGGACCATCGCCGATGACCACCAGCTTTTTGTCGGGCATTTCCCGAAACGCTTCGACAATCAGGTCGATCCGCTTATAGGGCACCTGCCGTGACGCCGCCAGGTAGAAATCTTCCTTCTTGCCCAGCAGCTTGAATCGATCGATCTCAACCGGCGGGTGGATGACGGTTGACTCGCGCCGATAGGTTTTGAAAATTCGACGACTGATGTAGCCGGAATTGGCAACAAAGGAATCGACGCGGTTGGATGAAATAACATCCCACATCCGCAGTTTATGCAGAACCGCTCGGATTAGCGTGGATCTTATGCCCGAATTCAGGCCGGTTTGCTTCAGGTACTGCTCCTGTAAATCCCATGCGTAGCGCATCGGTGAATGGCAGTAGCAAACATGCAGCTGGTGCGGCGATGTAACCACACCCTTCGCCACCGCCGAACTGGACGAAATAATGACGTCGTAGTCGCTAAGGTCAAACTGTTCAATCGCGTAGGGGAAAAACGGCAGCAGATGGCGGTAGTACTTCTCCGCAAATGGAAACTTTTGCAGACTGCTCTGAGTGACGGATACATCCTTGAGGAAGGGTGCATCTTCTCGGGAGAGAAAATCGAACAGGGTGAACAGGTCTGCGTCAGGGTAGATGCAAAGCAACTGCTCAAGCACCTTCTCTGCGCCACCGAGCACGGGTAGCCAGTCATGCACGATTGCGACTTTGCCAATGGAGGCAGTTTTCATAGCAGCCCGGTGTACATTGTTGTTAGGTTTATTCATCCACATTGAACTCGACGGGCGAGCCACTCACCTGATTTAACAGCACAGTGTGAGGTAACAGAATCCATTGGTTACACACGATTGTCGCAATTCCGTGGTGTCTGTCCTTAAGTAGCGCAATCTTCAACAATTTTGTACCGTGAAAGCAGCTGAACCGGCCTATCACCATGGCAGAGTCCTTACTCCGCCCAAATCTATAACAAAGCGTCTGACACTTCAGCTCACATTACTGCATCGGCACGCGCAGCAAAGTCAGGAGCACTATTCAGTATTTATTCCAGATCGGTCAATTGGTTCAAGAAAAATGCCGACATGGCTCGCTCACCATGAAGCCTATCACGCATATGAAGACTTCGTAATAGACCAGAGGCTGATCGGCAGGTGTTTTAACAAATCAACACCTGCCAGCTGGTAACATGTGCGGGCGGTAACAAAGGGTTATCGCCCCGTAGAAACGACCAAAACAGAGAGATAGCAGCCTGAATGAAACAGGTCTACCTGACCGGTATTACCACCACCGGTACACCGCATTTGGGCAATTACGCCGGTGCGATTCGGCCAGCAGTTGAAGCCAGTCAACGCACCGACACCGACAATTTCTACTTTCTGGCTGATCTGCACGCACTGATCAAAAGCCAGGACGCGAGTGCGGTAGAGCAGTCTCGACGTGAAATTGCTGCCGCCTGGCTGGCTCTGGGCCTCAACACCAGCAATGCCACGTTCTATTGTCAGTCGGACATACCCGAGATTCCGGCCCTGACCTGGCTGCTAACCTGTAATACCGCCAAAGGGCTCATGAACCGCGCACATGCCTACAAGGCATCAGTGCAGGAAAACGAGGATGATGGCTCCTCGGATCCGGACCGGGGCATCACCATGGGTCTTTTCAGCTATCCGGTGCTGATGGCTGCCGATATTTTGATGTTCAAAGCGCACAAGGTGCCAGTCGGCAAGGATCAGATTCAGCACATTGAAATGGCGCGTGACATCGCACAGCGGTTTAACCACCACTACGGCGAGTTTTTTGTCCTGCCCGAGGCTGTGGTGGATGAGTCAACTTCTGTTCTGGCCGGTCTGGACGGCCGCAAAATGAGCAAAAGTTACAACAACACCATACCGCTGTTCGAGCCGGAAAAACGCTTTCGCAAGCTGATCATGAAGATCAAAACCAACTCGCAGGAACCGGGCGAGCCAAAAGAAGCCGACGGCAACACACTGTTCGAAATTTACCGCGCTTTTGCCACCAGCGAGCAGACCGATGCAATTCGGCAGGCGTATGCCGACGGAATTGCCTGGGGTGAGATGAAACAAACGCTATTTGAGCATCTAAACTCCATGTTGCAGGAACCGCGCGAGCGCTACAACGAACTGATGGCCGAACCTGAAGTAGTAGGCCGGATTCTACAGGAAGGTGCTGAGCGTGCTCGTGCGCTGAGTGAGCCGTTCCTGAAGGATCTCTATCAGGCTGTCGGTATCAGCAAACTGGGCGCTCGCTAACCGAACAGGCTTTATTTGAGTCTTCAGCTAAAAGTGCTGGAGTGCTTGCTCAATGTACCGCTAAACAGAGAGTTAAATGCCAGACGAAAATCAAGGCTGGAAACAACTGCCGCCGCTGGACGAGGATGCGCACGGCAGCGAATTCGACAAGACTGTGGAACTAAACATCCAGCATCGACGCGGCGGTCGCCAACTGCGACGTGCGCCCGATGGAGCGCTCAGAGGTTTGAAAAACAGCGGTTTACACAATCACGAGTTGCAATACGAGAACCGGCATGCCTCACAATCGCCCGAGCATGGCGGGGCGGCACCGGCTGCAGTGAAACCCGCGCGCTGGCGTGTCGCTGTGTCCGGTTTTCTGTCCAGATTCGGCCCTGGAAAACCGCTGCGCTATTTGTCGATGGCACTGTTCATCCTCGCGCTTGTCGCCGTTTCTGTGTTCAAGCCAATCGATCATTCGAGCGAATCGCAACTCGACAGTGCGCTAACCCGGGCGCTCATCGGATTTGGCATCGCACGCACACTGAACGGGGTAATTTCAGTGGCACAGGGTACCGAGTTTGCCGTGCAGCCGGCGGGCGTTGGGGTGAATTTTTCGCCAGGCGAAATACTCGATCCGGTCAACGATCTGGTGGAGCGGTTTTCGTGGGTTATGCTGTTTGCCACCAGCTCACTTGGTATACAAAAAATTCTGCTTGAAGTCAGCAGCTGGAGCGGAATCAGCTTCATGCTCGCCGGTGCCGGGCTTTTCTGGTTGCTGACACGATGGCGCTCCGGCACCGCATCGCAGCTCGCATCGATCGCCAGCCGGCTGCTACTGCTGGTGCTGCTGATAAGATTTCTGATCCCTGTTGGGTCACTCGCAAACGACTGGGTTTACCGTCAGTTTCTGGAACCGAAATTTGAGGCATCATCGCAACAGCTTGAAGAGGCCGGTGATCGCATCAGGGAAATCAACTCGAGAAATACCGAGCCGCCAGCAGAGGCGGATAGCCTGCGTGAGAAAGCTAAGAACCTCTATCAGTCCGTAACTTCGAAATTTGATTTCGATGGCATGCTCGACGACTACAAGGCATCGGCTGAAACGGTTACCGAGCACGCTGTGAATTTAATCGTCGTGTTTTTACTTCAGACAGTCATTTTCCCGCTGCTCTTTCTGTACCTGGTGTACCGATTGTTTCGAATGCTGCTATTACCGGCGGTGCCTGCTCGTTAGATCGCGTACCCCTAAGGCAACAGCGATAACGGCCCGTTAAAGGCGGGCGTTAAGCTGTGCCGGGCAGTAGGTACATGTCCAGTAATTCGTGGGCATCGTCGACTCCGCTGCGCTTGAGCGCGGAAAATAACTGCAGCGTGCATTCAATCCCCTCGGTTTCGAGGGTCGCCTTGGTATCCAGTAACGTCGCCTGAGCGGCACCTTTTGACAGTTTGTCGCTCTTTGTCAGCAGGATATGCAGCGCGGATTCGCCCTCCAGTGTCCAGTCAATTAATCGCCAGTCGTGATCCGACAACGGGTGTCGAATGTCCATAACGATGACCAGGCAGCGCAACGACTCGCGTTTGCGCAAATAGCCGCCCAGCGTGGTTTGCCAGTGTTTGATTTGTGACTTGGACACCTTGGCGTAACCGTAACCCGGCAGGTCAACGAGGTAGTTGCCCGGTATCACCGTGAAATGATTGATCAGCTGTGTACGACCTGGAGTTTTACTGGTGCGTGCGAGCTTTTTATTGCGAGTGATCGTATT
This sequence comes from uncultured Granulosicoccaceae bacterium, assembly GCA_964389335.1. Taxonomy (GTDB): domain Bacteria; phylum Pseudomonadota; class Gammaproteobacteria; order Granulosicoccales; family Granulosicoccaceae. The sequence continues at coordinate 43,577 of CAYMFQ010000002.1, read as the reverse complement.
AATGGCACTGGACTTGCCGGAATTGGAGCGTCCGGCAAAAGCCACTTCCGCCAGACTGTCGTCTGGCAGTTGCGCAAGGGTATGCGCGCTGCTCGCGAATTCGGTTTGGAAGTAACGCGTATTTGGCATCAGGATATTCGATTTCGCCACGTTGATTTTGCACTGCAGGGCCTGCAAGGGTAGCAGGGGCTCGGAATCATTGGCGAGGATTTGTTACACTGTCGCGTTCAATTTTTCTTTTAGCCCGTTCACGGGTTACTCCATTCAAATCAACTCTCAGGTGTGATGATGCGTAAATCATTATTCGTCTATATTGTCTGCTTTGCCGCACTGGCGGGCTGGCGTCTGTCTGCCGCTGCAGAAACTGCAGCCGCCACTGATTCGACCGAAGTTCAGCCTGTTCTCGCGTCGGGCGATGCAGAAGCCGGCAAGGCGGCCTCGGCTACCTGTGCTGCCTGCCACGGCCCCACCGGTGTGGCCGCCATTGCTACTTATCCTAATCTGGCCGGGCAGGGCGCTCCTTACCTGCTGAAGCAGTTGAAGGAATTCAAGTCGGGCGCTCGCGAAAATGCTGTCATGCTGGGCATGGTCGCCGCGCTTGATGAAGAGACCATGGCAAATCTGGCCGCTTTCTATGCCTCGCAGGAGCCCGCTCAGGGCGTTTCAGAACCCGAAAATCTTGAGTTGGGCAGAAATATTTATCAAGGCGGTATCGAGAGCGTAGGTGTTCCGGCCTGTATGAGTTGTCACGGCCCCGCGGGTGCCGGTAACGATGCGGCAAAATTCCCGAGGGTCAATGCTCAAAACGCCGAATACACCGCGTTGGCGCTACAAAATTTCCGCTCGGGTGCGCGTGCCAACGACCCTAACAACATGATGCGACTGGTAGCCCATCGTCTGTCTGACGTTGAAATCGCAGCGCTTGCAAACTATTTGCAAGGCCTGCACTGAGTCAGGGATTTCCGCCGCTCCGGTATTTGCGGAGTGGGGTCTAATGATGGCGGTGTTAGAGACCTGAGCCTCACCGTCCGATCCTGAAATCCCGAGGTAAGGAGCCATTCAGGCTCCTTTGCTCACACTGTGCACCAGCTACAGTACCGGTTTAGCCCATCCTCGTTTGGAGCCAGAAATATGAAGCGTCATTATTTTGCACAAGCCGTTGTCTTTGCGCTGGCTTGTCTGTTTTCGATAAATGCAGCCCACGCGCAGCAGGGCTATGAAGAACTGACTGCACCACAGCCAACAGCCAACCCCGATAAAATAGAGGTTATCGAGTTTTTCTGGTACGGCTGTCCGCATTGCTTTCAGTTTGAACCGCACATCAAGGAGTGGGCGGAGAACAAGCCCGACAACGTTGAGTTCGTCACCATGGCACCGCCGTTAAACCCGGCGTGGAAAGTTCACTCACAGGCGTTTTATGCGGCCGAGGTTCTCGGCTTGCTCGATCAGTTTCACGAGGCGATGTTCAACGCCATCCATCGCGAGAGGAAAGCGATGCGCAAGCCTAAGGATATCGGCAAGTTGGTTGATTCACTGGGCCACGATGGCGACAAGTTTGTAAAGACCATGAAATCTTTTAATGTCGATGCAAAGATTCGTCAGTCGCTGCAAAAAGCCCGGGACGTTAATATTTCCTCAGTCCCGACGGTTATCGTCAACGGTAAATACCGAACCAGTGGCGCTATCGCGGGAAGTTATCCGAATCTGATCGCGGTCATTGATCAGCTGATCGAAAAAGAAGGCGGGCAGTAGCCAGCCGATTGTTGCGGTGTGCGTTAGAAGGGTAACAGCACTTCAACATCAGAGCCGCCGTGGTTGCGGCGGCCTGAACAAAGCCTGTTTTAACAAAGTCAGGCGGCTATACGCCAAGCTTGTGTTGTAACTCATCAATGGTGGCTGCCATCAATCCTTTTTCGGCTGATAGCTCGGCCACCTGCCGACGTAAGCTGGCAATGTCCGGTGGGTTTAAAGCACCCGAAAGCCGAGTGTTTAACGCGGCGGTTTGCCTTTCCTGATCCGCCAGTCGCGTGCGCAGCTGATCTCGCTCAAAACCGATTTCATTTAACGCAGTCTGCAGCTCTCTAACCTGCGCGCCGCTGTCGGTCGATGACAGTTGGCTGCGCTGTGTTTGATTTCTGAGATTACTGTTTTCCAGTTGCAGTTGTTCTACCTCGGTACGCATTGATGCCACCAGTGGCTGTAGTCGTGCAACCTCGATTTCGAGATCGTTGGAGTTGCTGCCTTCGTTGCGCAACGCTGCTTCGACGGATTGCTGTACACGCTCGTCAAAGCCCGCCTGTTCCTGCTCCAGTCGCTGCGCCCACTGGCGATAGCTGTCGCGTTCCTGTTCCATGGTGTCGACTTTGCCGCGCAGACTGTGTAGTTCCGACTGAGCTTCCTCGCGCTCGCGCCCCTCTATTGCGAGCCGTTGGCGCAGGTCGGCATTTTCACTCTGGGCGGCACGCAGTTCGCCAACTTCGCGCTGCAGAGCCATATAGGTGTCGTTGTCTTCCAGCGAGTTAATTTTCTTCAGCCGTTGCTTGGCGTCTTCAAGTGCCGCGACCATCTGATGGTTGGTTTTATCCTTCTCGTCGGATGAGGCTTTCAGCGCTTTAGTCAGGTTTTGTAGTTTGTGATTCTTGGCCCGCTCTTCATTGAGTTCCGACTGTAGCGACTGCGATTGCGCTTCAACAGTTTGAATTTGGTCAGTTAACTGACTGTGCTGAGACCGACTTTTCTCGATGTCCTCGCGGCCCTCATCAATCTTGTTATTCAGTGCTGCAATCTTGGTTCGCAGATTGTTGTTTTCGTCGTCCAGTGCCTGATTGGATTTTTTAAATCGCGATACGACTCGGGCGTGGTCTTCTTCGGTATCCGCAAGCGTGTGCTGCCAGTCTTCCTCTACGCGACGTGCGTGTCGATGGGAGCCCAGCTTGCCAATGGCCCAGCCAATCAGCAGTCCAATGAGCCCGGCCAGCGCCAGGCCAATGAACATCTTTGACATCAGGTACATCGTTGACGGACTCAATGATGATAAAAATGACATTTAATGGACTCCACTAAAGATTAAATTCTATACGACGGTTCGCGGCGCGACCGGCAGGTGTCGAGTTGTCCGCAACGGGTTTGCTTTCGCCATACCCAATCGGACGCAGTTGATTGCTCGGGAGCCCTTTCGACACCAGGTAGTCTCGAACCGCAATTGCTCTTTTTTTACTTAGTTCCAGATTAGCCACAGTATCGCCGCTGGTATCTGTGTGGCCTGAAATTTCCACCACCTGCTCCGAGTAGGCAGACAGCGTTTCAGCCACCTGGTCCAGCACTTCCATGGCTTCGGTAGCGATGACGGCACTACCCGGGTTAAAAACTATCTTGGCGGTGTCAAGCGCGAAAAGCTTCTCTGTCAACTCGCGTGCAAGGATATCCTCACGGCTCTCTATAATCAGCTCCGTCTGGTTAACACTGTAGTTATTGACGACATCGAGTTTGTCACCGGCAATCCTTGCTGCGGTACCAGCGAGAGTCTTACCGGTTTCCCGGTTTGCAACATCGCCACTAAGCATCATCTGGCCGCTGTTGATGCTGACCGAAAAGTTATCGACGTCCTGCACATTGCGTGTGACCTCCATAGCTTCGGTGATCCACGCGGCCTCTGACACTGAATCATCGATGATAAGTTCATCTGCATAGTCGATGTCGCCAAACAGGTCGGTGATACTGCTGCGTACTGTGCGCGCTTCGTCGACACTGCTGACAGTGCCCGTCAGTCTGATGCCGTCATTGGCGCTCGCTATACGCAGCGAAGCAGGGCGCTTTTTCGCAGGGCGACTTTCCCTGTCATTGGCTGGCAACTGGGTCGCTCGTTTGACGATATTGAAAGTACCGCTGACTTCAACATCATTGCCGAGTGCGCGCTTTACCGCTGACAATTGCTGCGCGCCCAGCGTTTCAGATGAAACATTGCCGGTAAGTGCGGCGCTGCCCTCTGAGATCGTAAACGTTGGATTATCGATATTGTTAAGACGATCGACAATTGCCAGCACACTGTCGAGCCATAGCGGTGGCAGTGTTTCCGGTTCCACCGCAATGTCATTGCTGACATTACCGGCACCGTACTGATCGGTCATCGCGGCATTGAGGCGTTCCGACATGGAGGTATCCGGTAGTACACCGTTCAGCACTGCAATGCCGTCACGTACGCTTATTTCAAGTGATGAGACATTGACATCGCCCCCGACAACAACAGCGGCTTCGGATGACGCCTGGGTGCTGTCTGTGCTGCTGTTATCTTCGTTGTCTGTTGCGGCCGCCGTATCAGTGTCAGCGGTGTCGTCGTCTGTAGTGCTGTCAGCGACATCTGTGTTGTCCGCGTTGCTGTCTTCGGCAGTGTTGGTTACAGCGTCGTCGTTACTCTTGTCGGTCGACCCGCCAGCCGTTGTATCGGTATTGCCAGAGTTGTCAGCCGGCTGATTGATTTTGTTGGTTACACCGGTAACTCCGTATACCGCAAGCGCAGCTTTTTCAGCCTCAATCGCCGTGGCGTCGGATTCGACATTGCCTGAAAGTATGACGTCAGTGCCTTCCACCTCGACTTTGGCGTTGGCAATGCCTTTTTGCGCCAGCGATGATGTAACGCGATCACCTATGTCTGATTCAATATGAGGCAGCAGGTATTTGTAGCTGTATACAAACACACCCGCGAGTAAAAACAGGCCGAGTATCAGCACAGCTACGGTGGCACCAGCGCCTCCGTTTCGCTTGTCTCTGTGTCGGGTAGATTGCATTCTATTTCTCTTTTTTTTATTAGGGTGCCAACCGTGCGCCGTATTGAAATAGGCGCAGCCAGCGCTGAGCGTCTGGCAGCCAAGGGGTGCAATGATGCTTTGGACGAATTGTTATTATTGGATTGTAGTCCAACTCCGGAAAAGCAACATCCGCCTGCTGGAGCCTAGCAAAAGTACCGTCCGGGTACTCTGACCACAACGAAAGTATTTATCTGATTTCACACCAGATTCTGGTTGAATTACACTGCGGGCGTCGTCTCCAGCAAGAGTTGAAAAATTGACATTAATCGCTCGCCATTCCTGCGTCGGTCTGGGCCTCTGCGTAGCGCTCGCATTACCTGTACATATTGGGTACGGGGCTGCGCCGGATGCACTTGCCGCCTGTCGCTCTGCATCCACCGACAATTTTAGTTTTAGCGAATGTGTTGGTCTGCGACATCAGGCATCAGAGGCGGCGCTAAGCGGCGTCGAAGCACTGTGGCGAGATTACCTGGCAGCGGAGCAGGACAATAGCGCGGAGTCATCAGTCAGTGACGAAGCCGGACTGACAGCGACTCCCGGTCCAGGTGATACATCAGATGATCAGGTAATAGCAATTGTCGGTGGTGACAGCGACGTTGTTGAAATCAGTAACGAGACGCTGCTGGAGTCGCAATACCCGGCACTGAATAATGACATTGAATTGACGCCGCAGGCGCAAATTGATCGCTTTGAACGATTGTCGGCCTCCTACAGGCAACTTCGTGATCAGCAATGTGTGTGGGAAGCCGGTTTGTATGGCGCCGGACAAACGGCCGTGTACAACGCGGCCTGTCAGGCAGTGTTCAACGAACAGCAGGCCGGGGCGCTTAGATCACAACTGGCTGAAACACGTGCGAGGGTTGCCAATGGTGTTTTTTTCCGTGGTTTCTATATAGAGGACTCTGACGGCGGAATCTTTCAGTCCTGCGATCGGCGGCGTGAATGGCGTCTGACCGGTGATGACGAAGCGCTCTCTGCAATAGCCTTACGCTACGGAGAGATCGCACAGGACAGCCTGGAGATGGCCTATCTTGAGATCCGAGGCAACCTCGACAACAGCGACGCTGTTGCCGCCGACGGGTTTAGTGGCTTGCTGCAGGTGCGTAGTGTCAATTTGATCAGAGCGATCGGTGACAGCGATTGCAGTACGGCACAGCCGGTATTGTTGGCCCGAAGCAGTAGTGACTCGGCGCCGGAAACGGATAGCCCGGATACCGCACCAGAGCCGGCTGATACGGATGTGACGGTAGACGCGCTCGGCGCTGCGGGTTTTCTTTACGGGTATTTTGCCAATTGGGTTTCAGCCTGCGCTATTGATGAGAACACGGTTTGTATGACCCAGGCTGAATCCGGTGTGTCCGGTTCGGGCGAATGGCGTTTGGTGATTGATCGTTCGCTCGAGGGTCAGTGGCGAGTGCAACTGATTAGCGTGATTTCAGCGGCGACTATCGATCGGTCTATCGAAATTGATATCGATGGCAATCCTGCGACCGTACGTAATGTTGCCGGCGCGGGTGTGGCGCTGGAAACAGGCGCTGGCATGACCCTGGTGCAGGGTGAGGCGGCCAGGCGACTGGTGAGTCAAATGCGCCGCGGGCAGGTTCTGACGCTGGACTGGACACCACCCTCCGAGATAGGCAATCAGGTAAGTTTCTCGTTGATAGGTATCAGCCGGGCGCTGGCGTTTTTTGACCAGGCGGGCTAGCCCGGCTTATGCACGGTATGGCGTAGCGCGCCTGGGTCTCTTACGGCTCGATTATGGTCAGCTGATCATCAAGATGAAATTGCTGTTGGGTCAATAGCTGCGCAAGCGCACTTGCTGCGATCATCGCCGGATGCTTACTGGAAATAGATGATTGCCCCACCGGAATATGCAGTTTTTCCAGTTGTGCTGGAGTTACACCATTGCCGAGCAGCTGTTGCCTGAAGAGCGCGGCTTTTTTTTCCGATCCAATACAACCGACAAATGTGCTGGCAGGCATTGTCAGTGCGCGTTCACACAGTTGCAGATCCCGTTCGTGGTCATCTGACATGATTATCAGCGCTGTTGTATTGGCGCTGAGATCCTCATACGCGTGTCGAGTGATGTGAGGTCCGGCCGGATCTGTCTCACTAAAATCATCGGCATACCATTGCACGTCGACAGGTAGTAGCGACAGCTGTTGTATGAGCTCTACTGCAGCGCGATGTCTGCCTAGTACTGCTATTGGTACCGTGGGTGCCGCAATGGGCAGCAATAACGTTGCACTGTTACTGTGATGAATCAATCGGGTTTGCAGACCATTTTCAGATGCGAAGTCACTCGCGTTGATGATTGAGCTGATTGCAGGCCATGCACTATCGGATACACCGTTCCTGAGCGATGCGACATCATGTGCGCTGCTGATAGTCGCAGTGGAGTTTTCGCGGTCTGATCTGTTGAAAGCAAGCCATGCATTTCGGCCTTGCTGCAACAGCGCTTTTGTCTGTGTTATCCAGCTCAGGTCAGCGCCTGTGTCAAAGTATTGATAGACGACGCAGCAACTGCCGTTTTCCTTTGACAATACCGCACCCAGCGGATAGCTGATCTCACACCAGTGTTGCTGGCTTGCAAAGCGTATTTTTGCATCATTGACAACTGCCTGACGACGCCTTTCGTTGATGATGTTACTGGCAGCGCGTTCACCACAGAGCAGCAACACACCGCGACTGGCATCCGGTGTTGCCCCGGTAATATCGCATACCGCAGCCAACATAAATGGTTCGTTTGGCTTGAGCCAGGTATCCAGCTGATTGATCCAATGAGACATGAAGGCCGACGTTGTAACACCCAGGAAACGCGCTGCCTGATCAGGCAATCACAGTAACCATACGAGCAAATAACCACTGTTTTGTCAATCCATTGACATGTTGAATTGTGCAGCCGGGTGGCACCACAAAAATTTTTTTCAAACAAAAATGCGCTGACCATGCGAATTTCAAACTCACGTCTATACTCCGTTGGAGACAGGGAAAAAAGCAGCGCGTGTCAGCGGTATTACTTGATTTAGCCAACGAAGGAGATGGCTGGATAGAGTGTGAAAGAACGCCCGGCGCCAAAATAAGAATATCGACAATACTCTGGACGATAAAGCAGAAGAAGAAAATGAATAATAGATTGATTGCCCCAATACTTGTTACCGCAGGCACTATCGGGCTCTGCAGTAATGCAATGGGCCAGCCGCCACTGAATGGCTGGGATGCAAAATTTCAAAAAAGACTGTATGTCGGTCTCGGTGGTGGAACTTCGGAGCTCAAACCGGATACTTCCGGTGTCGAAGGTGTAGACGTTATCGAAGAGCGTGATTCTGCCGCACATGTAACCGTGGGTCTGGACTTCAGCAGGCGTCTGAGTTTTGAATTGCAGTACGCTGACCTGGGCTCTGCTGAGCTAACCGGTGAAGCGGAAGTTGGCTACACAGAAGTATCACTGAGTGGCTTGCTTTACCTGTGGAATGCCAGTGCAGGTGGCGCGTACACAGACTACGATGGCCTTGACACTCGTACCGGCCTGTCTCTGTACGGGCGACTTGGTGCGGGTCAAATGGAGAATGAGGCGGTCGGCGTTGGTGCGAGTCGAGTCAATGACTTCCAGGTTGCGGCGGGTGTTGGCCTTGAGTACGCACTGCGTAATGGCCTTGGTGTACGTGCAGAATATATCTCATTCGATACTGACGCGCAGTACGGCGGGTTGTCTCTGTTGTATCGTTTTGGTGGTCAGCGCGATCAGGAGTTCGGCACCAGTGGTGAACTGCCATCGCTGCCGCCGCCACAACCTATTACAACAAATACACTACCACCACCGCCAACACCCACTGAACTGCCACAGCCAACGTCTGATGGCCTGACCGCGGCACCGGTACCGACTGAAGACAATGACGCCGATGGTGTGGCCAACGCGGAAGATCAGTGCCCGACGACTGCACCTGGCACTCCAGTGGACGAAACTGGCTGTGCCATGTTTAACGGCGCGATTGATGGCGTTAACTTCCTTTCAGGTTCCGATACGCTGACATCGTTTGCCAGAGAAACACTGGACGGTGTAGTAGCACGCATGAATGAGTTCCCTGACATACGCGTCTCGGTGCACGCGCACACGGACAGCCAGGGTGATGAAGACGTTAACATGGAACTGTCACGTCGCCGCGCGCTGGCGGTGGTTCGGTATCTGACGTCAAAAGGCATCGGTCTGGGTCGTTTTGAGGCACGTGCCTACGGCGAACGCAAGCCGATTGCGGATAACTCAACCGTCGAAGGTCGTCAGTTGAATCGCCGTGTTGAATTTGAACAGCTGTAGTGCGGGTGATTGGATAGGAAATCATCACCGCTGTTGTTCGCATAATTGGTATCGGGCAATCGAACAGCGCTGGTCTTTGCCGGCGCTGTTTCTTCTCGCTGTTTGTCTGGCGTCACCAGCTAACGGTCAAACCGATAGCGGGCTTACAGGCGCGTCACTGCGAATCGAAGATGATATCAATGACGACGGTTGGCTAAACGCCAGTGAACACACGGGTGCGGTTGCTGTCAGTTTCACGCTGGCTTCGGATGCCGCCTCAGGTGACCAGTTAACGATTTCTGATGGGGTTACCGAGCGTGTCGTGGTTATTGATCAGGCCGCGCTGGAGTCGCGTGTCGTTAATGAATCGTTCCCGTCTGCAACAGACGGTGCAGTCATTGAACTAACCGCTACTTACCGAAACTCCGACAGTGAGGTTCTCTACATCAGTCGCGATGCGGTGCAAGTCGACTTATCCGCGCCTGAGGCTGCGGTGGTTAACATACTCGCTGACGCAGACAACAGCGGTTTTCTGTCGTTGCAGGAATATATTGATGAGCCTGCGGTAGAGATAGGTTTGCCTGCCAGCGTAGCGGTTAATGATCGGCTTGAAGTTCGGGTTGGGACACGCCTTGAAGACATATATCTGACCCCGCTTGATATAGCCAACGGCAGTGTACAGGTGGCGTCCGATGTACCTGCGGAAGGTGGGACACTGTCGGTCCTGGTCAAGATTTTTGATGAGGCCGGCAATACATCGGTGGTGGCCAGTGATTCAGTGATCGTTGACACCATCGCGCCGATACCGCCAACCGTTGATCCGCTGACAACCTCAGGCAGTACGCCGGTAATTACCGGAACCGCTTCTGACGACGGTGACTTTATCCTGACCGTTGCTGTAAACGATATTACCTATGCCACCAGTGACAGTCATCTGCAGCAGACCGGTAACGGTAACTGGCAGCTGAATATTCCGCCACTTGATGCGCTGCCCAACGGCACCTATGACGTGCAGGTAACCGTTGTGGATATGGCCGGCAACACCAGTGTGGATACCACAGCCAACGAATTACTGGTCGATTTGGTCGCACCGCAATTATCGTCCGCCAATATTGGTCCCTTGTCCGACCCCGCGCCATTGATAAGCGGTGAGACCGATCAGCCCGATGCCTCGCTGGTTAACGTGTCCACCATTGGCAATGTGTTTGTCTGTCAGGCTGTTGTTGCCGATGGACAATGGTCGTGTCGATCGCGAATCATGCTGTCAGTTGGTGAACACAATCTAATAGCGACCATCACCGATGAGGTGGGTAACCCCGGTACCTCTGAGATGTCGGTGACCGTGCTGGATTCCAGTGATCAGGATCGCGATGGTATTCCCGATGATATTGAAGGTGTGGCTGACGCCGATGGTGATGGTATTGCCAACTATCTGGACAGTGACAGTGACAACGACACCATTCCGGATCAGGTTGAGTCGGCCATTGATACGGATGCGGATCAGATCCGGGACTTTCTGGACCTTGATTCGGACAATGACTCGTTAAGCGACCTGTACGAGTATCGGCAATATCTGCATATGGACGCTGATCGCGATGGCGCTGTTGATTCTGCGGTTGTCGTTGGCAGTAACGGTCTGGCCGATGCAGTTGAATCGTCCATCGACAGTGGCGAGTCACCTCTGCCAGTCGACAGTGATAACGACGGGTTGTTTGATACTGTCGATGGTGACAGTGATGGTGACGGGGTTGCAGATCGCCACGAGCAACGGGTCGGCTCAACAGATAGTGTCGAAACCGGCCTGCAGCAGGATGAACCACTGACACTGCGCGATGCGGTCGATACCGATGGTGATGGCATTGCCGACTACCGTGATCTTGATTCAGATCAGGATGGTGTGGCGGATGTTGTTGAGGCGCTGGGAATCGACAGCAATCATGATGGCAGGCTCGACGATACCACTGATGTTAACAAGGATGGCATAGCAGATCAGCGGGAGGGCATCAGTTTAGCCAGTCTGGATGCTGATCAGGATGGTCTTGACAACCGCATTGACCTGGATAGCGATGCGGACGGTATTTTCGATTTAACTGAGAGTGGTGGCGTCGACGCCAATCAGGATGGGATACACGATATATGGCGCGACGAAAATCACAACAGCATTAATGACAGCATAGATCAGGCAGTGTCCGGCGGGCTGGACGTCGACGCCGATTTGATTGACGATCGATACGATGTTGACTTTACCAGCGGTGAAGACACTGATAACGATGGTGTGGTTGATCGCTTTGATGCTGACAGCGACGGCAATGGCCGACTTGATGTGCTGGACGATGAGCCGCTGGCCTTGACTGATTCCAACAGCGACGGCGTGCCTGATATGTTTGAACCGTCAGAGCCTGTGACGGTAATTTCGACCGGCACCGGTGCGCTGGGCACAGGCTGTGTGCTACGGGCAGGTAACGCTGTTAAAGGTGTCGATCCGACGTTGCTGTTTATGTTGTGTGCGGCGTTTGCATTTGCAATCAAACGCCGCGTGTCACTGCTGCCGAGGTAACGCGGCACTGTGCAGGCCCAGGCGTGTTCACGCGCTGGAACCGGACATCAGTTCTGTGCTGTCCGCTTCACTTAAGGTGAAGCAGAAGCGGGTACCGTTACCTGTGTTTTTAACCCCGAGCTTGCCGCCGTGCAGCGTTACAATGCGCCTGGCGATTGCCAATCCCAGCCCGGCGTTCTTTTCACCTGCGTGCTGATTATCTGCGCGGTAAAAGCGATCAAATATATTTTCCAGCTGCGATTCGTCGATGCCCGGGCCGTTGTCTTCGATGGCGAATTCAATACCGGTGTCTGCGTTTTTCTGTAGCGAGAGTTTCACCCAGCCATTGTCCTGAGTGTATTGCAGGGCGTTACTGAGCAGATTACTTATTGCCCGATCGATCATTGCCAGGTCACCGCGAATCAAATGTGGGCCTTCCTGCTGCTTGTAAATCAGCTCAATGTTTTTCTGCTCAGCCACCGGCTGATAGCCCTGCATAACATCACTAATGATATCGCTGAGTGACAGTATTTCATTGACCGGTAATTCCGAATAGTTCTCCAGCTTGGCCAGCTCAAACAGGTTTGAAATCAGATTCTGCAGTCGCTTGCTGTGCTTTAGAGAAATACTTAGATAACGCTTACGCTGTTCCTCTTCCAGCGCGTCGTACTTTTGTTGCAGCAGTTCAAGGTATCCCTGCGTTGCAGTCAGCGGGGTTCTGAGGTCGTGGGAAATATTCGCGATGAATTTGCGCCGGTTTTGATCCTGTTGCTCAAGCATATGAATCTGCTCGGTGATGCGCTCTGCCATTGAGTCGTAGTTGTGACCCAGCAGCGAAATCTCATCAGAACCATTGTCGTTGGCGGCGTTGCGATAGAGAAAATTCTGGCGATACCCTGACTTGCGAAAGTTATCGATGACTCCGCTCAGAATTTGCAGTCGTGCGGTGATGCGCTTGAATATGGTCAGTCCGGCCAGTAGTGATACCAGTAAGCTGCCGATAAGTGCGTAGATGCCGATGGTGGAAATCAGGTCGGTGGCACGTCCGCTCTGGTAGCGCTGATGATCCTCGCCGCGCAGCGTCACATACAGATAACCGAGCGCTTTATCGCCGGCGGTAAGTCGTGCGACCGAAAATGTCACCGGGTCGTCAGGCGCACGCGGATCCTGTCCGAACAGTGGAAACTGACTTGGATCACCGGCAAGAAATTCCGCCAGTGGCGCCATTTCAACCTGCTCCAGCAGCATATTGGATTGATCAACCGATGTGTCTGTGATTCTGCCGTCCATGTCCAGCAGGTAGAGCTCGACATCAGGATTGACGATGGTCATTAAGCGGAACAGCTGTGCTACGTACTCTCGATCGATGTCACCCGCCAGGGTCTGTGGAATTTCAGTGACAAGATTGCCGGCGAGCTTGGCGTTTTCGCGTTGCAGATCTCCAATGATGCGTTGCCGGGTGAGTGAATAGGAGATAGCGGAATATATGATTGCAGTGACGAATAACAGTGCGATCAGCGTCAGCGCGAGCTTTGCATAAAGTGATTTTGGCAAGTTTTGCTACCCGGCTTTGGCGAACTCATATCCGACGCCCCAGCGCGTGAGGATATATTCGGGCTCGTGTGGGTTCTTTTCGATCTTCGAACGTAGTCGATTAATGTGTGAGTTAACGGTGTGGTGATAGCCTTCGTAACTGTATCCCCAGACTCTGTCGAGCAGCTGCATCCGAGAAAACACGCGGCCCGGGTTCTCCATAAAGTGATGCAGCAGATCAAACTCTTTCGGGGTTAGTTCTATTTCAGAGCCATCGAGAAATAACCGGCGATTGTCGACATCGATTTCAAGCGCATTAAAGCGCAGAATATTTTGTCTGGGTGTGTCGGATTCAGAGATGTTTGCGCGTCTGAGCAACGCCTTGACACGTGCGGTTAGCTCTAGCGTGCTGAACGGCTTGGTCATGTAATCGTCAGCCCCCATCTCGAGGCCGAGTACCCGATCCAGTTCGGAGGATTTGGCGGTTAGCATCAGGATTGGTATTTGTCTGTTGCTGACGCGCACGGTACGACAGATTTCAAGACCGTCGACTTCGGGCAGCATAATATCCAGAATCAGCATGTCGAATGGTTCGCTCTGCGCTTTGTCGAGCGCCTCGCGGCCATTGGCCACCCAGGTACATTCACACTGAACATCCTGCAACTGCAGCATAACCAACTCTGCGAGGTCGGGATCGTCTTCTACCAGCATTATTTTTCGAGTGTTGATGTCAAACTCTCCTTTAGCTCCCGCCATTGGCTGACTATCAACGATAGCCGCAGGTAGCAGCTTGTGTGCAAAGACCCGGGAACCGGCCCGTGTCTGTCATCTGTCTCCAGTGTAGCGGCAGACCGGACGGACTCGCATCATGGTCTGATAAATCATTTCTAACAGAATTATGTCAGATATTTTGTTACACCTGTAACCGGGCCTGAGCAATGGTATGGAATCGGTAAACCACATATCGACCCTGCTCTGATGGTGGTGCTGCAGGATGTGGGATACTATTGGCGGTCTGGTCTGTGATATCTGGCCAGTCGCCACCACACACATTGTTGACCATCTATAGCGGTTTTAGTTTGCAGGATACCCCGTTGAAAATTGAAGCTTACTATCAGGCAGAGGGCGAACTTTTGTCCTTCTCGCGGGAACAGGCGAGCCGCTTTGCAAAAGCGGAGGCCGGAGACTTTAACCCGATCCACGATGTAGAGGCGCGGCGCTTTTGCGTGCCTGGGGATCTCCTGTTTAGCGTGGTGCTGCACCGTATTGGCCTTTATCAGTCGATGGCTTTTGAGTTCCTGCAATTGGTGACAGATGCGCATCAATTGAGGATTAGCCAAAACGCGAACACTTTTGAGCTACAGGACAACAACGACCGGACCTGTCTGCGCATCGATGTATCCGGTGACAGGAATGATGATGCAGAACTGGCGCGCGAACTGTCTCGCGCCTATATTGAATTTTCCGGTGTCACATTTCCCTATTTACTGGTCGATTTAATGCGTGACAACAATGTGATGATCAATCCGTCCAGACCACTTGTCATGTACAAGAGCATGTCTTTTTCCCTTGATAGATTTGACTCCGGCGATATGACACTCGACTACGCCGGTGGCAGTGTCACAGCAGACGGAAAAAAGGCGGAGGTAATATTGCCCTTCGCGATCAACAGCGGTGAAAAGACACTGGGTCGTGGCAGCAAGGAGATGTTGCTGGGTGGGTTACGAGCGTTCGATGACAAAACGATGGAATCACTGGTTGACGACTACAACGCCATCAAGAACCGCTACGGACAGTAAGCCACTTTGCCGAGGACAGTGATAAAAGCCATCCACGCGGTAAGTAGCTGTCGCCGCGGGAAATATCGGTTGGAAATAATCGGTGCCAACGTCAGCTAACTTTCAACGACGCGAAGGCCTGGCTGGCGTGCTGATAACCTGCATGGTGCTGTTGACCATTCTGCAGGATATGTTGCGCACAGCGGAGTCGAATGGTCCACACTGGTTTCCCGGCATTCTTGGCTGGCTGGCAGCACTGCTGCTGTTTCATCGAGTCAAAACCACGCAGCGTTGGCAGATAGCGACAATTGCGGGTATCGGACTGCTGATGCAGTTTGTTGCGATCGGGCAGGGAGAATCTATCAATCTGTCCAAAACACTCGGTATTAATACCGGACTGATATCAATGATTGCGGCCGTTGGATTTTTACGGCTGGTGGTGAATCCCGGGGCTGCCGATGAAAAGTTGCCTGTTGGCAAACGGGCCTATATCAGAACCATAGCAGGGGTCTGGTTGTTCGGCTCTGTGATTAATATTTCGGCGCCCATCATATTTGCGGATCGACTGGCGCTCAGGCATGGGCTAAGTCGACTGGCATCGCAGTCGATCGTTAGAGTATTCACAACCTGCTCCGGGTGGTCACCTTTTTTCGGCGGCATGGCGGTGGTACTAACCTATGTTCCGGAGATCAATCTGGGATTAGTCATTCTGGTGTGTCTGCCGTTTTCGTTACTGGGTATGGCGTTGGTTATCGCTGAGGCGCATACCCGGTTCGCCGATGAACTATCAGACTTTCGCGGATACCCGGTCCAGTTTGCCAGTCTCTGGGTACCGGCAATACTGGCGATTATCGTGATGCTGCTGTCGTGGTATGCGCCGTCATGGTCCGTGCTTACACATATCTCAATTGGAGCGCTGCTGGTGTCCATAATCGGCCTGGCGCTGCAGCACGGTATGTCTGGCGGCAAACGGATGCTGGTGAAACAGGTTACCGACCATGTGCCGGCGATGGTAAACGAGTTGTCACTGTTTCTGGTGGCCGGGGTATTGGCAGCGGGGCTTGCAAGTTTGCTGGCGGGTGATATTGGCTGGTTACCCGAGCGTCAGTTCGGATTGTTTGAAGCGCTGGTATTGCTCGGTGGAATGATTCTGTTGGCGGTATTGGGCGTACATCCGGTGGTGACTGTTTCGGGAGCCACACCGTTGGTGCTGAGCATGAGCCCCGATCCCAATCTGTTGGCCTGTGTGTATTTGCTGGCGTGGTCGCTGGGTACCTGCGCGAGCCCGTTGTCCGGTACGCATTTGGTTTTTCAGGGACGCTACGGGGTATCCAACTGGCGCGCTGCAGCGAGCAACTGGCCGTTTGTCGCCGTGTTGTATGTGGCAGCAGTGCCGTTTTTAGCGTTTGTAATTGAGCTGCTGTCGCGTCTTATGGCAGCGTAGTTCCATTGTCCTGGCGTTAACTCACAATGGACGGTTTGCAGGTTGTTTGAACTACCAACTGCGCCTTGGCCCGGTGTCCAGATGTACAAAGTTTGATGTGTCGTAGTAGCCAACCCCACCGAGACGTAATTTAATACCCGTGTCTCTGATTGCTTTGGTCTCCACGCCTTCGATGCGCAGATCAATAGCACGGCCTTTGATGTGGTAGCTGTTGCGCGCCACCCCGGCGTTGGTCTTTGCCAGCATCTCATTGGTCTGCTTTGAACGATAACCGGAAATCACGCTTACCGGACGCGTATTGCTGAGCTTGGTGTTAACAAGATAAACAATCGACAGCAGGCGAGGATCTATGGCAATTACACCACCCGTCCGGTGATCTCTCAGCAAGCGGTTAATCTGAGCAAGACTGTCTGTGTTGTACTCGCCGTTTTCCCAGAACACGACATCGGCGTGCTCGGTTGTGTGCAGGTTGTAAAGGTTGAGTTTTAACTGCGGGTAGGCAAGTGCTGAGGAGTTGGCCAGGCCAGGCGCCGCGACCGATAACCCCAGCGCGGACAACATTGCAATGCGGCGCTGATTAGAAAAACGGCTATGCAGCGCCGAGGGCGCATGCTTGCAGGAGGTCAGCATAGATTCAACTCCAGAGTTTAGGCACTGCACCAGGCTTAACGCCAACAGCGGATGCTATCGAATCTATGTGGAATATTTGGTGAACTGTTCTAAATAATCGGGAATCTTGCTGATCGGGTGGCGGGTGCCATGGGCAACGCTAAAACTGGTGTTAATTCTGGTTTTTTGTGCTTGACATTCACAAATGTTATTCCAGTGTTATGTTCACAGGAATTTCAGTTCGCTCGTTTGAGTATTTCTTTCAATAATTTCAATGAAGTAAGCAAAGTATCAATCCGGCCCGAATCGCTTCAGACTCCGCCTCGGCGGTTGATTCCCCAATAGTTGTTCACATTTAAGTGACGCTGCTGCTGTATATTAAACTCAAGTTTTCTACTACTAATGACACAAAAGAACTGGGTAAAGCACCAGGCGTAATCTTGAACAGGAAGAAAAAAGAAACATATTCAGGAAGAAGCGGTGGTTTACGCAGGAAGAAATATCATGAAAAAGAAATGGTCGTCAGACAAAGTTCGCCTAATACAAAAATGGCTTATTGAGCGCTGGCCCGAGCTGTTCAAGCCCTCAGCGGATCTTAAACCTCTGAGTCTGAGCATCTACAAAGACATCCTAGAGTTTCGAGATGAGAACCCTGAGCTCTCGGGTCGTGTTCTTAGAGAAGCGCTGAAGCGCCACACGACCAGCTACGGTTATCTGTACGGCATGCTTAAGTACAGCCATCGCTATGGGCTTGATGGTGAACAGATCGAGGTGGTATCACCTGAGCACCGCGAGTGGGCCAAAAGCACTCTTAAGGTGAAACAGAAAGTCGCGCAGAAGGTACGCAAGAAGCGTGGTCAGCAATTGGCTATTGCGCGTGCGGGAGCACGAGCAGCGAAGACACGGCCGCTCACTGCCTCTGTGCACGGTCGTACTGTACGCAAGGCGCCGGTCATTCGTTACAAGCAGCCTAAGCGACGACAAATCGATACATCGCGACCGCTTGATCTGCTGGCCAGTTAAGCCACTGTTAACATCGGCGCGCGGCTTTGACGTCTGTTTCCGCGGCCATCGCAAACATCCCTCCCGACAGGAGCGCGCCATCAGTGGTGCGCTCGCAATCAAGACACTAGCGTGGAACCGCAGGGTTCCAGTTTCCACTGTGGTTCTGATCGCCCGAGAGAGCTGATTGTCGTCGAAGGCAAGCACGCAGCGAACGCCGTCAACAGAGTTCGCAACAAAAAAACTCAGGCCGTTATCGCTCTGCAGGGCAAAGTGCCTAATGTCGTCAGGCAGGGGCTGGCGCGTTGCATAGAATCCAGTGAGCATGTCAGTCTGCTTGCAAGCGTACTGAAGTCTTCAGGTCTTTCCCGTGCAAATTCCCCTGGCAAGGTAGTTGTTGTCAGCGATCCGGATGCAGACGGTATTCATGCGTCACTATTGCTGTTGTGCCTGATGAGTGAGCTTGCACCGACCATCATTGCAGAAAGGCGTTTATTACTCTGCCGCAGCCCGTTGGCGCTGATGGCGCAGATGGATTGTGACTCGGACACTACGATGCTTGCCTATCGTGAATCTGATTTAAAGGTAGGCTGGCGGATTCAACGATTCAAGGGTGTGGCAAGTTTGCCACTGGACGTGTTGTATCGGTACTGTGTTGATGCACGGACACGCCCAAGCCTCACAGTAACAGCTCAGGATTGCAATGGCATAAAACAGCAGATGAGCGCACTGTCAAAACGATAGCACCGCCAGTCCGGCGGTGCTATCAGTGCCACTATGGATTTCCAATCAGAAGTCTGGATACTCAGACCAGTAGATTCGCTCTGTCAGGTTACCCGGGTCGTGCTCCAACAATACGTGTGGACCAGATGACGTTGCGATTGCCAGCTGCGACGTAACATTACCGTCGTCATCGGTGCTGGTCGTTTCTACGAAGTATGTTTGTACCGCTGCCGGCAAACCGGATCCCGGAACATACTTATTCCGATCTTCTTTAGTCAGGTTACCTTCGTCACCCTCACCATCAAGGTTGGCTGCAGGGGTCGCGTCCCACAGGTCGACGGCCCAGAAAATACCGGTTCCGAGTTGTGGCTGACAATTATGTGAAAGTGCAGCCGGTACATAACTGGTGAACATCACGACATTATTTAACGTCAGGGATGACCCCAGAATCTTCTCGCCCCCGCGCTCCATACGTAACATCCAGCCCGAGCTGTCTGACAGTTCTGCGTTAGCGGCAGATCGGTCATCGCTTGATCCTTCGCCGAGTACATTGTCAGTCGCATCGAATAGCTCGCCTTCAGTTATCGCTGAGTAGACAGCGTTCGGATCGTCTGCATCTGCGGTTATGCCATACTCACCGTGTGCATTGAGCTCGTACGGATAACGAATCAGATAGTAGCGATCTTCGATAGTCTTATTCAGCGGATGTGCCTGGTAGCCTGACCCAACGCCGATGTTTAGCACATACTTACCTTCTTTCAGCGAAAAGGAAATATCAGGTGCGTGGTAAAAGCGTCTGTTGCTCTGGGTAGTGTCGCCACTGGCTAGTTCGGCTATAACACCACCAGATACCAGACTGCCTTCAGTGCCCGCATCCGGGTCGATATCAAATCGCCAGACCTGGCCGCCCATGTCACCGATATAGAATTGCTCCACATGGCCGTCGCCGTCACCGTCAATGGTTCTGACACCGGATGGCATGCTGTATTGCATGTCAGAGAAGACCTTACTGGGTTGCGCCTCTGCATGGCCCCCACTCCAGAGCTTCTCTCCTGTCTGGGCATCTATCATGTAGATGATCCTGCCGACGTTGTCATCCGTGCGGTAAGAATAGTTGTCCTGGTCTGTGTCGTACCCACCGGCCACGATCAGCACCTGACGGCTTGCGCCCAGATACTTAATCTTTGCTACAACCGGTGCTGACCAGCTTTGTCCCATTTCACTAAATTCACCAGTGCCACCTTTAACCTGGAATAGCATTTTTGGATTGTTCATATCAGACACATCGAGCGCGTAGTAGTCGTTTCCGCCTCTGCGCATACCTACATAGAGGTAGACATGATCATCTGACTCAATGATTCCGTTGCTGTTGTTGTCCTGAGTCCAGATGGTCATCGGCCCATCCAGTCCGTATGGCTTCCGATACGCCGGGTTGTTGTCGTATAAAATCTGCAGGTTTGGTAAAAGTTGTTCTGGTATGAATGAGAACACTTCTTTTCCATCATCCCGGTCTATCGCGTGCAAAAAGCCTTGATTGGTAGCCATGAAAATTACTGACACCGGATCAGTTGACGGGCCGTCGTAGGTCACGATCTGTGGCTGAGAGTGGAGCGGATCTCCAATGTGCGGACGTGTGTCATTGTAGTCGTCGTCGCCGTCTTCATCGTCGACATCGACGCCACGAGCCCACTCTATCAACAGGTCACGCTTACTGGACTGAGTAGGGTCCAGACCCAGATGTGCGTAGGTCAGATCCGAGTTGCTTATGTCAAAGACGTTACCTACTGCTGTTAAATCATCGCCATTGATATCGGTGTAGACCTTACGTACGTTGTGATCCAGCTCGTGCGCTGCACCGCCCGCCGATACGTTATTGCCGTCCGCACTATCTGACCAGTAACTTTGTGCAGACTCGAAGAATTGGCCGGTAGCCGGATCAATGGCTAAGTTGTCATTCGCATCGTACAGGGATACCGGCTGACCATTCAGCTCATAGCGTTTCATGTTACCGACCCAGCGTGGCGTGCTCTTTGGTTGAAACAATGCCAGGTACAGATCGTTTCGATGAGTCAGTCGCGAAAACCGATCGACCGTCACACCTGGTGCCACGAATGTTGTATTGACGTCCTGCACACCGCTGATAATTCGGTTGAGTGCCTCGCTAAGCTGATCGGCCGTGTCCGCGGTGTAAAAGCCGCCACCACCTGCCTGGGCTACGTCTCTTAGCCATTGGGTAGTAAAGTTAAACCCGATGGTGTGAGTCGTTATCGGGGTGTCACTGTCTTTAAGAAACTCGGCAAGTTCCTCACCGCAGGTTCCCTGATCAAACTGTTGTGGATCACACGAGCTTCCGGTTAATCCGGTAACTGCGGATCTCGTCGGAGCATCCACGGTGGGATATCCATCCGTTAACAGCACGATATGATTAGACTGGCATTCACTTTCAATGGGTGAAATGTATTTTGCTGGTCCGGCAATCTGTTCTGATGGGCAATTAATGCCATTGAGTGCATTGGTTAGGCACAAGTGACTGCGAACTGGGTTGCCCCCGGTGTAGCTGTCTTCATGAGATATTCTGCCGTATTTACCCCAGTAGTGAGGAGCCCCGTGATACTGAGAAAACGGATAGCGGAACTTACCGTATTCAACATCGTCACCCTCGAAGTAGCGTTTTGCTTCAAGCATGGCGCCTACTGTTGGTGTACCTCCTTCCGGCAGCATGTCGTTCAGAACCTGTATTATTTCGGATCGTACGTCGGATACCGGACCGGTAATTTTGTCCGATGCCGTGCGGATGCGAGTTTCGTATCTGATCTTGAGCGCAGGTGCACTTGACGGACTGGCATCGTGACTCCAAAAACTCCGCTGACCGTTGCCACTCGCTTCAAGTAACACTGTCATATCGTTGCCGTCTGCCCAATCAGATCGATTCACGATACTCTGTGTCAGATCTTTTAGTGATGGAGACTCAACCGTTGAGTTTTCGACAGTTGGTATGTTATTCCAGGCTACTGACGAACTGGCATAGTTACGATCAGACAAGTCAAATTTATTGCTGGAGATATTATCGGGGTTACCACTATTCTCAAGCGAGATATTCACAGTCACATCGCCGGCGCTGTATCTGGAGCTAACGGTTGCCACCAGATTAGCATCAACAATAACCGCATTCCTGGGCACAGCGATGTCGCGCAGGATCATGCCGGACTTGTATCCGTTGTTGTATGGCGGTCTGCTGCGGATGATAAGATTGTTTGTAGTGCGATAAATCAATCCGTTTCGGGAGTTATTCTTGTGACTTCGCTCCATTGCGTCATCGACGTCATCAGTGACTCTGGAGATGATTGTCGTTGTGGAGCAACCGCCTGTATCAGGTATATCCTGGAGTTTGTACTCGACTCGCAACACCGGGCCGTCGGCGGATCCGTTGTCAAACGCGGAGGCGAGTCGGCCCCCGCTACCATTGATCAACATCGCGATCGCGTTGCCGCCGCACCAGTTATCCTTATCCACGATACGTTGTAAAACGGGAGTGAGATCCGGTGATTCGAACGTGCTATCGTCCAGCCACTTCGGAACATCATTCCAGGCTACGCTGTTGCTCGTTCTAGTGCGGTTGCTAAGATGGTTAAAGTTGGCCTCGAACGGAGCGGCGTCGTGAGTATCCTCAGCGAAAAAAGTGAGGTTGGTGTAGTCGTCGTATTCTCCGGTTGAGGAAAAATCAAGGCGAGCATCCGTTATTGTCGCGCCCTGAGGAATCTGCATGTCAGGAAAGCGTAAACCAACCCACTTGGCACCGACCGGTAAGCCAGGGTATTGCATCAGAGTCAGTCGTTGTTCCGTTAATGTGACTGCCCCATTGCCGGCCTCAGTAGCATCGTCACTACTGCTGGCAACCTGTGATTGTGTAGAGAAGGTGGTATCGTCGTCACACGGCTGGCCGTTACAGATCTGCTGATCGATAGGGCGTATCGGGTATGTCACGGCCCCACCACTCAAATAGTGGCTGAAACGCATGAGGCCAGCATTAATGTTACTGGTGTTTTCCAATACGCTGGTAAGAGATGATCTCAATCGCTCCAGGCGCGTCTCGGACGTGCCATCATAGTCTCCCATGGAGCCTGAACCGTCTAAAATAAAAAGTACGTTCGGTTGTAGATCACGATCTGATTGCTGTGAAAAGAAGATCTCGATATCTTCGGCCCACACTGGGTTGAAGACAGCCAGAGAAAAGAGTACTGCACCAAAAAATTGTCTGCTCTTGGAAAGACAATTGACCATTATTATCCCCAAAGATGAATCGCGCTGAGAGAAGACGGACCAATCCGCTCTCGTTTATAACACTGCGTATATAGTGGGCAGATCGCTGGATTCTTTAGGGATAGACGGATGTAAAACAGGGTTTAATCAAAATAGCAGGCGTATTTCGAGTTTCTTTCACATCCGGATTGTGCGCTTGGTCTAATTTTCCTCCTTAAATATGTAGATGTATTCTCAACAGATGCCAGCTGAACAGCATTTACAACTGCGCGTTGAAAAAATCCCGGAGCTGCAGGTAATCAGTTGCCAGTAGCTCGGCTTTTTGCGGCGGCGTAAATATCGCGTGCACCTGAGCTTTTGGATTAATTAATATAATTGAAGATGAGTGATCTACCAGGTAGTTGTCTGTACTGCGATCCTCTGGCAACGAATAAACAGCGCTGACCTGGCGGGCAAAAGATGCCAGGTTGCTCTGTGTCCCTGTGGCACCAATAAACTTCTCGTTAAAATATTTCACATACTCTTTCAGACGTTCCGGTGTGTCGCGTTCCGGGTCAACAGATACCAATAAGGACCGTACGTCACTATCGACTTCCTGTTCAGCGAGTGTGGCGTGCATCTGGCTGAGTATATTCAGCGATATTGGACAGGCGTCCGGACAAAATGTGTAACCGACATAGACGAATGTCCAGTGGCCCAGAAAGTCTTTTTCGGTTAGTGGTTCCTCGTCTTCGCTGATGAGTTCGATATCTGCCAGTGCTTCCGGTTCGGGAAACGCAAACCCGCTTATTTCAGGTTTGGCTGTCTGTGAATGTTTTGCATTGAGCAAAAATCCGATCGCTACTGCAGCGATACAGACAGACACCATGATAATTTTCAGGAGCAGAGGTTTATTCATAGTATGGAATATTGCGATAGTTAGGGGTTAAAGCAAGCGAAAAGCGCCCATGAATATACCTGAAAAAAGTACGCTGTCGTGTGCCTTTATTTAACTATTTTTGCCTGTCAAGGCAGTTTGTGGGTTCGTTGCAATCGATGGGTTTATTGCAGCGTTACACAGGGATGTGCACACAGGCGGCGGGTATTAAAATGCCGCAGGGGCAGGGGGTGTGGATCCTACGGACAAGGAGAATGTATGGCTGAACGTCGCAGCGGCGCAACATTGAAAACAGGGAGCAATCGGCAACTGTTTATAACAGTTGCCGACAGGTGATTAGTTGTTCCAGATAACTGCGTTCGGTTCTTCCACAACTGTGCAGAAGTCTTCTGTTTCCATGGAGGTAAAGCGTACCAGCGTGGCGGATGATGCATACCAGTATTCAGTTACCACCAGTGGTACACGCTCGCTCAGCTCAGGGAATTCGCGCGAGTCATCCGGTTCCCCGATGTTAGTGCGGTACTCGGCAAATTTTTCCGCACAGGGGTGGTTGTATTCATGACTGTCAGAAATGGAGTCGCCGTCGCTGTCGAGGTCGAGATAGTTTGGCACGCCATCGTTATCAGCATCGCCGGTACCCTCTTCGATATCTGATACCCCATCGCCATCAGTATCCGGCGCATCGACGTCGCTTTGAACGACACCTGTATTGTCAGAGGCAGCCCCAATAGACGGTTCATTCGTGTCGGTCTGCAGGTCAGTATCTGAACTGCCGCACGCCGTCAGTGACAACAGCAGGCAGGCAGACAGCAGGTTCAGTTTTGGCTTAAACAACGGTTTCTCCAAACATTACGGTAACACTGACAAATAAGGGTTGTGCCAGCTAAGATTAGACTATCCCGACCAAATCGGGTTGCGCGACGTATCACTATGTAAATGCAAGGGGCATTCCCGTTAAACTCAGGCCTGGCGGAGGTATCCCATCCGACACATAAATGGTTTTCACTTGCTGGCAGTTGTAGTCGCTTTTGCGCTGGGTGCCGGGATTGGTAGTGGATTTGGCTACCAAATGGGCTCAAACCGGATTGAGGTTTACACCGGTTCCCCTGAATCGCAACCTGACCCACCCACCGTTCGCCTGCCTGTTCAAACACCGGAAAGCGTGGTGGAATCGCTCCACGAGTCGAGAATCGCCGATCTTGAGCGTAGAGTGGCCATGTTTGAGCACGCCCTGACAGCGGATACTTCCACTGGAGAAAGTACCAACACAGAGCCTGATGCGCTGGCGGATTCAGCAGTGCCGTCAGACAGTGATCAGTTGCTCAGCCAGCTCGAGCGCGCGGGTTTCAGCGAGGCCGAATTCGGCCAGATTCAGGCAACGCAGGATAGATTGCGTCTGCAGCGTTTGCAGTTGCGCGATAAAGCGATACGAGAAGGCTGGTTTCGGTCTGAGGCCTGGTCTCGGCAGCTTGAAGAGATTGACCCGGACACTGAATTGCGCGAGT
>CAYMFQ010000002.1:10829-18111 GCA_964389335.1 uncultured Granulosicoccaceae bacterium | reverse complement strand
GAGGCCTGGTCTCGGCAGCTTGAAGAGATTGACCCGGACACTGAATTGCGCGAGTCATTGGGGGATGAAAGGTTTGATGAGTATTTGTTGGCTACTGGCCAGAACAACCGGGTAAAGGTTGAAGAACTTATGGCCGGTTCGGCTGCTGAGCAAGCCGGCCTGGAAGCCGGGGATCTGCTGTATCGCTACGCTGATGTCCGCGTCTTTAGCAGCACCGAATTGCGCAGATTAACCACTGGCGGACAGGCGGGTGAGAACACCGCAGTGACAGTATTAAGAAACGGTGAGCTCGTCGATCTGTCGATACCACGCGGGCCACTAGGTGTAATCATCACCGGGGTTGTGCAGGGTGCGCCGGCTAGTGCGAACAATTAAAGCGAATAACCAATACGAAATGGGCCATTTAGAAAAACAAGTTTTCAACAAACAGGGCGGTTAAACAGGGCAGTTAATTGACGCTGCGCAGAAAAGCCGTTTTTCAAAAAAAAACGCCCGGTCATATTGACCGGGCGCACTCGTTGTTATGCGGGGGCACCTAGTTCGTCGCTTTTTCCTTATCTTGCTGAAGTTCAGCAAGAAGGTCAGAATTTGCTTCGTAACCCTTGTGCTCTACCAGAGACTGTTGTTTCTGGTGGTGACTGTCAAGCTCAGTGACCTTCTGATTCGCATCCATATAGGGACACGCAGATACGCCGCTGGCAGCCACTAGCAAAGTGCCGGCCGCTACAGTGAGTATAGATTTCAAGATCACCTCCTTTCTTATCTGCCAAAGGGACCCTATTACTCGCATATTTAGAGCCACATTGCAAATAGCTTTACAGTTTTCCCATCGGTGCCTGCCTGCGTTATTCCTGCGGTGTATCCTCGTCCGACACTTCAATGGCTATTTCGGTGGCGACCTGAGTGGTGCGGCTGGTTATTGGAATGTAGGGTGCCGTTTCATCGACGCTGACAGATGCGCGCTGAGTCATTCGGTAGACGCCGTAGACCGCCACGATGCACATTAGCGCTGCAATAAACATAAAGAATGACTGCGCGCCGATGCGGCTCATTAAATAGCCCACGACAATTGGTCCACCCATGGCACCAGTGCCATTAATAAACAGCATGCCACCGGAAGCGGCGGCCATCTGATCATATTCCAGAAAGTCGTTCGTGTACGCCAGCAACAGGGAGTACAGCGGGTTGGTGGTACCGCCTATGAACAGAGCTGCGATCACAAGGCCTGCAATGGAACTACCGACAAGCATTGCTGCAATACACGCCAGTACACAGGCACTGGCTGTTGCAACGATAAGTATGCGACGGTCTATCCTGTCTGAAAGCCAGCCGATGGGATATTGAAATATCAGTCCGCCCATATAAATGGCCGTCACGAAATAGGATGTTTCGGCAATGCTAAAGCCCTGCTGATTGGCATAGATAGCAGACATACCAAACAGCACTGAAAAAGCACCGCCAAGCATAAAAGTGCCCAGGCAACCCAGTGGCGATGCCACGAGTAGTTCTTTGAGTGACATTGGTCGGGATGTTTCGAACACCGGTGCGCGTCCGGACGACAACAGAATAGGTGCAAACGAAATAG
This sequence comes from uncultured Granulosicoccaceae bacterium, assembly GCA_964389335.1. GTDB lineage: Bacteria > Pseudomonadota > Gammaproteobacteria > Granulosicoccales > Granulosicoccaceae. Next base: position 16,526 of record CAYMFQ010000002.1, on the reverse strand, counting down.
AGACCAGCACGGTAATCAGTACAAACAACTCGTAGCCTCGGGGGTCCGCTATATTCAGCAACAGCTGCCCCAGTACAATGCCTGTCATTTGTACGATAAGGTAAATCGACAGCGCCTGACCTCTGGTCTCATTGGTTGTACTTTCGTTTAACCAGCTTTCAGCTACTACGTAGATACCCGAAAAACAAAAACCCACAAGCAGCCGCAGCGCAAACCACAGTATTGGATCCACCTTAACCGGAAACAGAATAAAAGCTGCCGAGACCAGCGAGCCAAGGGCTGCAAACACGCGTACGTGTCCGACGCGTTTTAACAGTACCGGTGTATAGTGCGAACCAATCAGAAAGCCGACAAAGTATGCCGACATAACGTAGCCAAGCGCCTGCGGATCCATAGACTCAAGTGAGCCCCGTACACCGAGCAAGGTGCCTTGCAGGCCATTGCCAAGCATGAGCAATAGCATCCCGAGCATTAGCGCCCAGGAATTTTTAAGTACCAGATACATTGTTAGATGAAGCCTCGGTATTAAAGCAGTTCAGGCGGTTGTCCAGGTCTGATATGGACAGCTGTTCACGATCTGGTGACGACTGCGTGTTACGGCGGGATTTTATAGAAACCCACTCAATATGCAGCCATTCGTTTGTTGCATGAACGACAGGCAAGTTATCACTAACGCCGCCTCATACAATCAGGCGCAGTTAAGGTTTAATCAGTAGGCTGGCATTAAAGTATTCCAGCTGGTCGACGGGTTAATTAGCATTAGGTGCGCTCTGGATGTTAGCGCTCGATCATTCTTAAAAACGCCCGGGAGTACTGACCATAGTAGCTTCCGGAATACATGCGTTTAAAACGTGGAATTTTTTCTGAACCGAATTTGACGGCTGCCGCTACCACTAGTAGGAAGCGGGTAATGGAATACCCTGTCTCGCATACTTCGACACTTTCACAATCGATGTCGCATTCGAGTGTGCTCGATGTAATACAAGGAGTAATACGTTGTGAGCGGACGTAGGCAAGGAAAGGTAAAGTGGTTCAATACCGAAAAAGGCTATGGGTTCATCCTCAGTCCGGAGGGCGAGGATGTGTTTGTACACTATCGAGCTATCATGTTTGATGGCTTTAAAAAACTGCGGGAAGGAGAGCTCGTTTCCTACCTGCAGGTAAAAAGCGACAAGGGCTGGCAGGCCGCAGAAGTTGAGTCCATCGCTATGGAAGGCGCTGATGCAGACCCTGTCGCTTACGACGGTTCTGCTGACAGCCCGGATACACATCCCGACGGTTAGTCACTCCGTATTTCCGACCGGCTCTATCGATTAGATCGTAGTTGCAACTCTCGAAGCGCGCCAGAGTCAGGTTCGGACGCAATTGCCCGGCAGACGAGTTTGTGTGTACGTAGTTTTACGTACACACTTTTGCGCGTGGTGTTTGCGAGTGCGGTTGCCTTGCGGCTCTCGTCAGCTCGCTGGATTTTCGTCATCCCAGTCGTCGATTTTCTTTAGCTCTTCATTCAGAGCCTTTTGCGCCCAGTAGTCTTCGAGTCGTCTGCGCGCATCGCTCGCCGGCGTCAGTCTCTCAGTTGCTGGCGCGCGGGGCATCTCTTCAGCACTATCATACGGCTCATCGTCGCGCACTTTGCGTGGCTTTCCAGACATTTCATTCCCTCCTTTTCGTACCCGTTTTTTCTCAATCACAGGTATTTTTGCTACTGCTATTTGTGCAGGAATGCGGCCTCATTGTCGTAGAGCTGAACCTCGTAGCCCACGTAATATTGAAGCAGATCCGACTGCAGGCCTGGTGTACCGCATAGTCTGTGTGCTGGTTCACAGCTACGTCGATTTGTTTGGCTGTGTCCATGAAACCTGCGTTTATTCGTTGGCCAGGGGCAATTTTGTTGATTTGATCGGCGGATTTGATAATTTGAACCAATTAGTCGTAGACCACCGGTCACTTCATTCATTACCATATGGAAGCTAAAGCCGGGGAAGCTGATCTTGGGTACAGAGCGGTCTGATTGCCTTGCGTTGACTGAATTCCTTGTGTAACAACCAGTGGCAATGAGTGAGAAGAGCGACGATAAATGATGAGAGTTAAATTTTTTATTACGACGGCGTTGCTGTTGGCAAGCTCAGGTGTTCTGGCAGAGCAGTGTGGATGGCCAAAGAGTGATGCATTAGAGACAGTAGTGCGGGTCACCAGTGATGATGGCAGCCACGCCAGCGGTGTTGTGATCGACCAAAACATGGTGCTGACGGCGGCGCACGCAGTAGATGAGCACTTCCAGTCCTACATTGTGGTTGGGGAAGATATTCGCACGGCCAGTATTACGCTCATCGATCGCTCGCGTGACCTGGCAATACTCGAGGTTGAAACCGGCCCTATTCAGCCGATCCAGCTCGGCGCAGGAGATCTCTCTGCCAGTGCCAAGGTGTGGGCAGTCGGGTTTCCACGAGCGGAGTCCAAAACAACTTCGTCGGGTTCGTTTAAGGTAAAGGCTGCCACCGACGGTGCGCTGCACACAACGGCGCCAATCGATTCAGGCCAATCCGGTGGTGGATTGATCACCTGTGAGCAAGGCCGCCATGTACTTGCTGGTATGCTGCGCGGATTCGCCGCTTACGTCAGCGGTGACAGTTACGTAAAAATCAAGAACCACTCGGTATCAGTTGCATCCGCCGAGATTCGTAATTTTATTTCGCAGCAAAAAGCCAACTGATTAACTAACCGGGGCCGTTTTAGTCCCCGATAACGTCGATGTAGAACCAGGCTTTTGCACCACCGGCACTGAGATCTTCAGCTGACAACGTGCATGAGCCCTCGGCGACTCCGGTTACACGAACGGTGCTGTTCGATTGTGCGTCCACCGCGCAGGCTCCGTTTTCATCTGCCACCGTCCACACGTAGTTGTTGGTCGGTGCCGGTCCCCAGCGGGTATTGGCGCGATACACGGCAGTCTGTTGTATTTCCAGATTGCTCTGTCCGGAAATAAACACCTCAGCATTCACGTTAGAAAACTCTGCGGAGTTAAACGTGTCCTCTATCGTTGATGCCGCACCGGTATTTGCGTTGTTGACCAGTGACAGTTGTATACGATGATCGCTGGCTGCAACCGGACCTTCCGCGCGCCGCTTGGGTGAGGCGTAGTGCAGGTAGTAAAAGCTGTTGGCTGTATCCTTTACCTGGTTGTTGATGTTGCGCAGCGTGTTGCCGAGCTCATCGAAGTTGTTCAGCGAATACGAACCGGATGTACCCAGACTCGTAAGCACGTCAGTGGCAATCTGATCACCAACACCCAATGTATACACTGATTTGTTAACGGTGGCCTGCAGCGCTTCATTGTAGGTGTAGCGCGATGCAGTATCGGCGCCGTCGGTAATCACGATCAGGTTGCCCTGGGTAATCTGCGAGATGTCAAAGCTGTCGGTCCATCGACTGGTACCTTCAATAATGGCCCCATACAAATTGGTTGGCGTAATGGCGATAGCCGGCTGAATCTGATCAATAGTGCTAATGATGCTTGGCAGATTGGTTGAGAAGTCCTTCAGCTGAACCACGGTGTCGTTAAATGAGTAGAGCGCAATTTGTTGCTGTGGCAGCAAAGTTGAGTTACCAGCATCGTCAACCAGCAGTGAGCGCACTGCGGTTTTTATCTGTTCCAGATCGGCGGGAAGAATACTGCTGCTGACATCGATCATGATGACCGTTTTCAATGCAAACGGCAGCTCGTCGTGAGGCACAATAGACAACGACGTTTCAGTTGCAGAAACGGGTTGTCCGTCCTCAAGTAACTGGAAATCACTCGTACTCAGTCCGGCAACCGCGTTACCGTAGCGGTCTGTGGTTTTAAACAGTACGCTGATGACTGATGGCAATGCTGCCTCGAAGTTAAGCTTTTCCAGTTGCACAAACCGATTCGGCCCGGGGTTGATAACCGGTCCAAGGCTTTCGGCACCTGGTGCCACCTGTGCATCGCTGCTGAGCACAGCGGTGGGCAAATTGCCATCGGTACCGACCCGACGATCTATGCCTTCGCTGTCACAGCTGATATTTACCAGTGCCAGCGCAATGAGGGCAAAGCAGCGCAGCAGGCATTTTAAATTGGCTCTCATAATTGCGGGCTCGTTATTCTTGTTTGAGTGTAGTTGCCGCATCGTTTAATGGAAGTATATATCAAGCAGTTCTGATACCTTCCTCAAGCAACTATTAACAAACAGACAGCAGTGCGCTGAAAAACGCACGATCAAAGAATAACAACCGCATTGCACGAAGCTTTCCAGTTGCGTGGCAGGACTTTTAAATACTTTTAAATCAGGCTGCCAAAAACATGACAACCTGGCTGGGTTGACGGGTTCGCCCGGGTCCGGCGCTGTGCGGCAGGTTCGGGTTAGGCGACGAGCTGATTCAACTCGAAAATAGGCAATAAAATCGCAAGTACGATCAGCATCACCATGCCAGCCATAATAAGGATGATCATAGGCTCGAGCAGTGCCAGAAAGATTGACAGGATGGAGTTGAGTTCGCGCTCCTGATGCGTGGCAGCTTTTTCAAGCATCGTCTCGAGGCGTCCTGACGACTCGCCACTGGCGATCAGGTGCAGCATCATCGGTGGGAAATATCCGGTTCGTTCCAGCGAGCGGCTTAACCCGCCTCCTTCGCGCACCTGGGTTGCCGCGGTCTTTACCGCCCCTCGCATGGGTCTGTTAGTCAACACCTGCGAGGCGATTCCCAGAGCATCCAGTACCGGCACGCCACTGGCGGCAAGAATTGACAGGGTTCGGGCGAACTGTGCCGAGTTCGAACCGCGAATGATTTTATTCAAAAGCGGTACTTTCAGCATGAAGCTGTGTACCCGCATCTTGACGGATTCGTTCTGTAAAATACGTCGCCAGATGAAAATTGCGATCACTGCGACGATAAACACAATAAGGCCCCAGCTTTTGATGAATTCGCTCAGAGCGATCATCGCGCGGGTAAGAAACGGCAGTTCCTGGCCCATGCTGTCGAATACCTGCACAACCTTCGGTACGACGTAGGCGAGCAGGAATGTAACGATGCCGAAGGCAATACACACGAGTCCTATCGGATAGTAGAGTGCCTTGCTGATAATGGCTTTGGTTGACTGCTTGTCTTCCGTGTAGTCAGCCAGCCGTTCGAGCACGGAATCGAGATGGCCGGACTGCTCACCGGCAGCCACCGTCGCCTGAAATATTTCCGGAAATACTTTCGGGTATTCACCAAGCGCGCTGGCCAGTGGTTTGCCCTCCAGCACGCGGCTGCGCACAGACAGAATCAGCGATGTGATCTTCTGCTTTTCGCTTTGTTTGGCGACAGCCGACAACGCTTCTTCTATCGGTGTACCGGAGGAAGATAGCGTCGCGATCTGGCGCGTGATCAGGGCTAAATCATTCGAGCTGATACCGCCGCGAAAGCGGCCGGGCGAAGACTTGTCGCGACTGGTTTTTGCGTGGCTCTCGTTAACGTCGATGGGGGTGAGCTTTTGATCGCGCAACTGCTGGCGAATCTGACGCGGGTTGTCGCCTTCAAGCACTCCCTTTTTTTCACTGCCAGAGCTATCAAGCGCTACATAGTTGAAAGCTGGCATTACACTTCTCGCGTGACTCTAAGCACTTCTTCAAGTGAGGTTTCGCCTTTCAGGACCAGCCGCACACCATCGTCCGTTATACCGGCATAGCGGGTGCG
>CAYMFQ010000002.1:4039-10729 GCA_964389335.1 uncultured Granulosicoccaceae bacterium | reverse complement strand
AGACGGGTAACGGAGCCAATCGCGGTGTTCGTGTGCAGGGTGGATAACACCAGGTGACCGGTCAAACTGGCCTGCACGGCAATTTCAGCCGTTTCCAGATCACGTATTTCACCAACCATGACGATGTCCGGATCCTGTCTGAGGATGGCCCGCAGTCCTCGAGCAAAGGTCAGGTCGACTTTGGTGTTGACCTGCGTTTGGCCGATGCCGTCGAGATAGTATTCAATCGGGTCTTCAACAGTCAGGATGGTGCTGCGAGCGTTGTTGAGTTTGGTTAGCGCCGCATACAATGAGGTGGTTTTGCCGGAGCCGGTTGGTCCGGTCACCAGAATAATGCCGTGCGGCAACTTCAGTACGGCTTCGAGATGCTCGCGACTTTGCTCCGCCATCCCCAGTTGTTCCAGATCAAGGCGACCAGCCTGCTTGTCCAGCAGACGCATTACCACGCGTTCTCCGTGCCCGGAAGGCAGAGTAGATACCCGCACATCAACCGGTCGGCCTGCCACCCGCAGAGAAATGCGACCGTCCTGAGGTAGCCTTTTTTCGGCGATATCGAGTTTCGCCATGACCTTGATTCGCGAAATCACCTGCGCTGCCGCCTGCTGCGGCGGTTCAAGCAGTTTATTCATCACACCATCGACTCGATAGCGCACCGACAAACGGCGCTCAAACGGCTCGATATGCACATCTGATGCGCCCTTGCGAATTGCCTCGGTCAGCATCGCATTGATTAAACGAATCACCGGCGCGTCGTCCTGTGATTCCATCAGATCTTCAGGTTCGAGTGATTCGGCCATTCGATCAAGATCGAGATCGTCGTCGAAATCGTCCATGATCGTCATGGCGTCACCCGTATCACCTTCGTAGGTGCGGGTCAGGATCAAGTCGAACTCATCGTCGCTAACGGCTCGCGCCACCACTGGCTTGCCGGCAATGCGCCGCGCCTCCAGCAACGACGTATTGGCAACCCTTGGCCGATGAACCAGCGTTGGAATTTCTTCGTCAAGCCCTTCAATGAGAACGCCGTGGCGTTTGGCGAACGTGTAGGGCAAATTGGCCTGGCGTGGTGACGCAATGGCCGGCTGGTCTTCAAGTTGGTCTGGTTGTGAAGCCATATCGCTAACTAGGTACTCACTCGGAGAATGTCGTTGGTCACGCCGTTCAGATTCATGACTGTCTTTGTATGTGCGGCCAGGCGAATGTTCAATGATAACGCTGCCGTTAGCCGCGCAACAAATTTACGGCGAAACACAGAGCGGCCGCGCAAGCAGCGCGCCACTACCGTGTTTTGCTCCGTTGTAAGCCACACAACCCCGTTAGAACCATTGAAAACTGTGAACACGGCCACTGGCTCGCGAGTCGAAACCGCTAGCTCCCAGGATTCAACGGACCCTGTGCCTGCAGAGAGCCACTAACCGGGACAATAGGTGGGCCAACCTGTACTGCACCCAAATTGCCGGTCAGGTCTGCTGCCGAATCCCCAGAACTGCCCGAGTCGACCACAACAATAGAAACAATCCCGACTTCCTGATCAGTGGCTTTGTCCTGGGCAGGCTGTGGAGCAAGGCTCTCTTCAGATGGGTAAAGCGTGTTGCTGACACCGAGTTGCCAGATATTGGCCATAGCTATAATCGCCTCACGCTCAACACTGTCTATCGCGACCACAGGAAGCTCAACTTCCGCAAGGTCAGCATCATGGGTATCGACGGCAACGGCGACTGCTGCCGGTACCGTATTACCAGTGTCTGCGGCCACCAGTGGAAGCGTTTCAACGATTGGCAGTGCGGCTGAATCAGCAACAACGGCGTCATCTTCCGCATCGCGTTCAATGGCGGCAATGCTGCGGTCATCGTCGTTGATAGCAGCGGTTCCCATGATGACCGGTGTATTGTTACCCGTACGAAGCGCGAGTTTTTCGACGCGCCCGACCAGCGGTGCTGTGTTTGGAGAATCGACCTGAGGCTCTGGCTCGGTTGTGCCCGCTACCTGGCTTGCGTCGGTATTTACAGGTTCGTCGTCTTCACTGCTGCTGGCTTCAGCAACATCGGCTAATTCGACTGTGGTTGCGGGCGCTGCATCGGCACTGGCCACAACGGCAGCGTTCTCAGGTTCAGGCGACTCTGCAGTTTCAGCAGTCTGCTCGGTAGTTGGGACTGGAGTAGCGTCTGTGGCAGGTATAGCGCCTGGGGCCGCTAAAGTGCCGGCTGCGTCAGCAACGACCGCCGAGGGTTCAGCTGTTGAAGGAGCAGTAAGCGCTGCTACTGGGGTTGCGCCGATTACTGCCAGCGAGTCTATATCTTCAGTGGTTGCCAACTTGTCTGCCGAGGTGGTCGGCGTGTCGAACTTCGTCAGTGGACTGTCGATTGGCTGTCCTTTGAAGAACAGTTTCAACTCGGGCAGGGTCTCATCCTGTCCATGACTGCCGCCTTCTTTTTCCTGTCGATTACGGGTTTGTTCAGACCGCAGAAAATTGTATTTGGAGTTGCTGAACTGTGAGGCTGTCTCGCCATCCCGCATTATGACCGGGTGCAGGAAGATCATCAGGTTCTGCTTGCTTTTCTGGGTACTGCGATAGCGAAACAAATTGCCGAGAATCGGGATGTCGCCTAACAATGGCACCTTCTCTTCGACATCTGTTATCTGATCATCGATGAGTCCACCCAATACGATGGTTTGACCGTCTTCAACAAGCACTGTGGTTTTAATAGAACGCACACTGGTGGTGATATCAGATGCACCGGTCAGAGCAGTTGTGTTGACGTCAGAGACTTCCTGCTCAAGCTCCATTTTGATGCTGTTGCCATCGTTGATTTGCGGTTTAACCTTAAGGGTCAGACCGATGTCGCGTCGCTCAATGGTCTGAAAAGGATTGTTGTTGTTGGCTGACAACTGTGTGCCGGTGACAAATGGCACATTCGAACCGACAACAATTTCAGCTTCTTCGTTGTCGAGTGTCATCAGGCTCGGCGTCGACAGAATGTTGTTGTCGGCGTCAGATGCAATTGCACGTACCAGAAATCCAAAGTCAACTTCACCGCCACCAAATCTGCCGAGGGCAAGTGATACACCGTTGCCGAGTGAGGTCGGCGGCACTTCGTTGCGTAGCGCACCGGCTATGTTCAGCGCACCGCTGGTGGCATCACCCAGGTTTGAAAAACCGGCCGGTGCGTTCTTGTCAGACCCGTCGAGTAAAAAGTTAATACCGAACTCACGCGTGTTGTCTTCGGTAATTTCAGCAATAACCGCTTCAACCAAAACCTGCGCTCTTCGAATATCCAGCTGTCTTATCACCGCGAGAATGTTTTGCATTTCATCCGGTGGTGCGGTGATGATTAAAGAGTTGGTATTCGGGTCTGCCTGAATGTCTACATTGGACTCGCCACTGTCAGCAGCAGAGCGTGCACGCACGGCGTTATTTGCCTGTGTTGGCAATTGTGGCTGAACTGCCTGTGTGGCTCCGGCGTTGGCATTTTGCTGAGGCTGTACCTGTTGTGTAGCCTGAGTAGTTGTTGCACCGCCTTCAGTCGGGGCGCTGGCACCGACTCTGGCCTGGCCCTGCGATACACCCTGCAGGATACCCACCATGTCCTCGGCGTTGGCAAAGCGCAGGTAAACAACGCGTGTATTACCACCCGACTGAATCGGGGTATCCAGATGAGCAATCAGGCCTCGCATGCGCAGCCGCACAGCACGGTCACCACTGATCAGCACACTATTGGTTCTTTCGTCAGCGACCAGTTGAGTGGCACCCGGGCCCTGTGGGCCACCGAGGTTGTTGCGCTGCAGTGATGTCAGCGTGCGTACGATTTCGCTGGCAGCGGCGTGCTTCAGTCGTACCACTTCGATTTCTTCGTTATCCGGCTTATCGATGCGGCGGATAATTTCCATCAGACGCTGAATATTTGACGAGCGGTCGGTGATAATCAGCGAATTGGTTGCTGCGTAGGCCGCCAGGTGTCCTTGCTGAGGTACCATCGGGCGCAGTATCGGCACCAGTTGCGCGGCCGGTACGTTGATCACCGGCACCACCTGGGTGACCAATTGATCGCTTGAGTCTGAATCTTCGCCGAGAATCGGGACCGGGCCCTGTTTGGCAGTAACGTCCGGCACAATCTTGATCAGGTCGCCAGCAGGTACTGCCGAATAGCCGTGCACCTGCAGGACCGACAGAAACACCTCGTACAGTCCGTCAGCGCTGACCGGATCCGTGGAGATTACCGTAACCTTTGCTTTCACCCGGGGATCGACGACAAAGTTTCGGCCGGTCTGCTTCGATACGGTGGATATCAGCGAGTGAATGTCCGTATTCTTCAGATTAAGTGTGAAGGTGTTATCGGAACTCTGGTCCTGCGAAAAACCTGTGTTACATAATAGTAACAGCCCGAATGAGACTCCGGTCACAGTTCGCTTTAAACGAAATTTATTGTTATTTTTCAAGACTTTACTCTATCGCTTAGACGAATTTTGGGGTGCAGATAGCGTTCATTACGTCACATTAACGCATGAATCTGTCTAAGTTGTAAAGATTTTATTGCAGTTTTATTCTAGCGGAATATTGATTGGCAGCTCGACGCCATCACGCAGGATAGTTAAATCGACGGAGCTCGCCTTAACCAGCTTTCGTAATGCGCGAATGCCATTTTTTTGGTTCGCCAGGGCGATTCCGTTAACCCGAGTGACCACGTCGCCGGCAAACACGCCGTAGGTTTCCAGCAGCGCGCCACTTTGCTTGGGCGTCAGTCGATAGCCCAGAATGCGGCCGTTTTCGCGATACGGAACAGCGCTGACCAGTTTGTTCAGCATTGCCGGGTTACGTGCCAGCGTGTCGCGTATTTCCTTTGGCGACTCAGGCAGCTGGATAGGTTCGCCAGGCGCACCGGCATTGCCAGCGTTGTTTGCGGTGGGCAGATTGCCGGTGGGCAAGTTACCGGCGCCAACATTACGGCCGGTGGAGGCCACCTTTTCTGGTAGTTTCAGAGTTTCGCGCCTGCCGCGGTTATTGATAACTACTTCAGTGTGGCGCACCTCAGCCAGAGAAGCCCCGCCGATAATTGTCTCTCCAACTCTGAAGACCTCTTCAGGCTTGCCGTTAGCGCTGATGATCGCTAGCGCGTTGTTGGCGGGTTCGGCGGAATAGATGCCGAGCAGCGCGAGATTGAGTTTTGTCTCTGTTTCGGGCTGGGTGCGTGTGACGGTCGGTTTTGGTTTAGCACCAGCGACACCAAAAATGTGCTGGCGGGCTGCGTCGTTGGCCATTTCGGTCATCGACGGTGTGCTGACAGCAGGCACCTCGACTGGCGCGCGTACGCTGGCAGTCGCGACAGAGGTATCAACCGGCACAAAGCGCAGGGCCAGTGTTGCCGCAACATAACCGATCAGCACAATCAGAACTCGGCTGACCCAATTTGCAACCCTTGTCATTAATACATTCTCCAGTTGGTGTCCAACTTGTTGTTACCGGCAACGACCGCTGTCCAGTGTACCGCGATCTTATGGGCACGTAATCAGGATTTCACTGACTATTTCGTTCATCTGCTTTGAAGTTCGACGCTGATCAGCCAATGCTGCGGGCGCGGCCGCCACGTTGTGGCACATGCGACTCCCGGACCAGAAACGCACGGCTGTCCCGACGGACATACCGATAGTTGGCGGGTTTTACAGTTGCTATCAGAGCACCGCATCAGTGTTCGGCGAAGCGTACGAATTAAAAAAGAACCACAGCTTAACGGTCAAACAGGGCTTTGGGTTTACTTGAGGCTGTAGAAGTTAAGCCGCATTTGGGTGACGCGGGCGGGTGACTCGTTCGGGTGAAGCGGGCGGGTGAGTTGAGGAGTGCGGGGAGAGACTCAGGGCGGGGTGCATGCATGTGCCCTGCAGCGGGCACATGCAAAATGCGGTGACGCTGTACTGACTTACACCATTTCTTTCAATGATTTCAGTGGAGCGATCTTAACTACTTTGCGGGCTGGCTTGGCTTTAAACATCATTTCTTCACCGGTGAACGGGTTGATGCCTTTGCGTGCCTTAACCGCGGGCTTCTTGTTCACTTTGATTTTCATCAGGCCAGGCAGATTAAAGTAGCCAGGGCCGCGTGAGCCAATGTTTTTGCCAATCAGGTTTGACAGTGACTCAAGTACTGCTGAAACCTCTTTCTTGCTCAGCTCGGTATCGTCAGCGATAGCAGCCAGAATCTCAGATTTTGTAGGTGGCTTCTTTCCAGCTGCCGCAGCTTTCTTTTTTGAAGCTGCTTTCTTACGACCAACGACTTTTTTCTTGCCGGTGACCTTCTTCTTGCCCATTGCCTTCTTTTTTGCAGCTGCCTTTTTCTTCGCCATGTTTTTAAACCTGTAAATTAATAAAGCGGTTGTGCCAGACACAATATCCTGCAGACGACGGCCGTGTTGCGATAAGCAGGGCACGTGCTGACGGCAATGGCAGGAGAATGGTTCGCTGGCTGACTGGGTGACCGTTAACGGTCTTCGTGTTGTAGTGACCTACATGTGCTAACGCGATGCGGATAATACAACATATTGATCAGATTCCAACTTTAACTGTGTAAAAAAATATGCGTGTTTTCTAGGGTTTTATGTGCAACACACAAATTTAACCCTTAAAAAATAGGGAAAAACGCATGGTGATAAGGGTGTGATGACAGAAAATGGCTTAAAAATGCCGTTTTTATGCAGTTTT
>CAYMFQ010000002.1:0-3939 GCA_964389335.1 uncultured Granulosicoccaceae bacterium | reverse complement strand
TGATAAGGGTGTGATGACAGAAAATGGCTTAAAAATGCCGTTTTTATGCAGTTTTCTTAGTGCAAAAAGGATCAGGCAGCAGTTGTCGGGAAAAAAGTGAGGAGACAAAGGTTAACGAACTGCAATAATACGATGGGCCTTGTGCTGCCGTTTATTTCACTAAAACCCTGCAAATTTCGGGTTTTTTGCTCAGCCCGGGAGCAAAAGCGCTACACCGGGCTGGTTAAGGATAGTTCCGCAGAGGTTAAAAAGTGCGCTATTTAAAGCACAAGAGCTCAAATACAACTGCAGCTTAAAAGTGGTTTACCCTAAGCCCAGTAGTGGTTGCACGATAACAATGCGCCCGAGTTGTAACAGGATCAGTGCAACCAGCGGCGACAGGTCGAAGCCGCTTACCGGCGGTACAAAGCGCTGGACAGGGTTTAGCACCGGCGAAGTAATGCTCCTCAACAGGCCGGATATCGGGTGTCCGCCGGGCGCTACCCAGCTCAAAATCACCATGGCAATGATTGAATAGATAAACACCATAAATATCAGATCAATTGTGCCAACAAATGCGAGCACGACCGTACCGGCCCAGCCACCTGCCGCTGCACTGCCCAGATTGATGGCCTTTATCAGTACGTACTTAATAAACAGAGTCAAAAAGCACAATACCAGCGCTGCGATATCGTGACCGCCGATCCCGGGTATGAATTTGCGCAGCGGCCTTAGCGGCGGGTCAGTAACCTTGACGACGAACTGCGACAGCGGGTTGTAGTAGTCGGCGCGTGTCATTTGCATCAGGAAACGCAGCATGACCACAAACGCAAACAAATCGAATATGGTGGTGACCAGGAAATTTAACCCGTTGACGCCGGCACTACCCATTATTTGTTTTCTCCGAGTTCTTTGCCCAGTTCTGTGGCACGATCATTCGCGGCCCGCATGGCGCGCTCTACGATAGCGACAAAGTCGTCGCCTTCAAAACTATTTAACGCCGCCTCTGTGGTACCGGCCGGCGAAGTCACGTTGCGCCGCAGCTGTGCCGGCGGAACGTCACCTTCGCTTGCCATTCTCGACGCGCCAACAGCCGTCTGAATAGCAAACTGTGTCGCAATATCTTTGGAAAGGCCGAGATTAACAGCCGCCTGTTCCATCGCCTCGAGCAACAGAAAGAAGTATGCCGGCCCCGAGCCTGACAGTGCGGTGATTGCGTCGAGTTGTTCCTCGCTGTCGACCCATGCCACGGCACCGGCTGCCGCTAATACCTGTTCGGCGGTTTTGCGCTGCTCGGCGTTGACGCGGTCGTTGGCATATAGTCCGGTTGCACCACACTGCAGTAGCGCCGGTGTGTTTGGCATACACCGAACCATCGCAACATCGTTGTCGTTGTCACCGCGAGCCCAGCGTGCCATGTCATCGCAGCGCACACCGGCGGCAACCGATATCAGAAGCTTTTCGTTGAAATGGCCTTTAAGTGGTTCAAGCACTGCGCACATCTGTTGTGGCTTTACCGCCAGTACAATCACGTCTGACTGCGCCACGGCATCTTCGTTGCTGGCCGCGGCGACTACGCCAAAGTCACTCACCAGCTTATCCGTAATATCGCTCAGCGGATCGGCGACCGCGATGCGTGCCTGAGCACCGGCCGTCAGACCGCCGATGAGGCTGCGAGCCATATTGCCGCCACCAATAAATGCAATATTCACGGGCTGCCTCAGCTTGATTTTATTTGTTGGGTTTTTGCATCGATGACGGTCAGCAATCGGTCAAATGCCTCTGCGAATGACTCAACTCCCGCCTGTTCCAGTGACTGGGTAATCTGTTGAAGATTCACTGAAGTGGCTGCCAGATCGTCCAGTTGCTGACTGGCCAGATCAAGGCCCTGTTCCAGACGATTTTCAACAACGCCGTGATCACGGAATGCATCCATGGTCTTGGGTGGAACTGTATTTACGGTATTCGGGCCCATCAGTTCCTCGACATAGTACACATCAGAGTAGTCGGGGTTCTTGGTACCGGTACTTGCCCACAGCAGTCGCTGTGGTATGGCGCCGGCCTGTGCCAGCTTGTCAAATTGACTGCTGTGAAAAATATTCTGGTAGTAGGTATAGGCAACCTTGGCATTGGCAATGGCGATTTTGCCCATCAGCTTGTCGGCAACGGCCTGATCGTTGAGTTCCGCGAGCTTTGCATCGACCGCGCTGTCTACCCGACTGACAAAAAAGCTCGCAACTGACGCAATGCGATCAATCGGCTGTCCTGCGTTCAACCGCCGTTCCAGTCCTCGCAGATAGGCCTGCACAATCTCCTGGTAGCGAGCGACTGAAAAAAGCAAAGTGACGTTGACGCTGATGCCTTTTGCGGTCAGTTCCTCAAACGCGCTGACACCGGCTGCGGTACCGGGCACCTTAATCATCGCGTTGTCTCGATTAACTGCCTGGTGCAATTCCACTGCCTCCGCAACGGTCGCATCGCTGTCGTGCGCGAGTGTGGGCGATACTTCGAGACTGACCATACCATCGTCACCGCGGCTGTCCTGGTACACCGGTTTGAATACGTCAGCTGCTGCTGCAATATCGGTCACCGCCAGTTGCTTAAAAATGCCAAGGGCATCGATGGAACTGTCCGCTTCGAGAATTGAGCGGATCTGAGGATCGTATTCGTCGGTGTTGGCGATAGCTGCCTCGAATATTGACGGGTTCGATGTAATACCCCTGATACCGTCCTGTTGAATCAGCTTTTCCAACTCGCCGTTGTCCAGCATGCTGCGCTGGATGAAATCGAGCCACAGACTCTGGCCTTCACTGTGTGCAGCTACAAGTGGATTGGTTCCTGACATTGTGATTCCTGAAAAGTGAGACAGTGTGGGCGGTGATCGCCACTGAGTGGATTGCGCAAATGATACGGGTTTAGCCTTGCGCCGGCCAGCCTGCAGCCTGCTAGTCGCGCTGTCCAAAAATTGCAGTACCTATTCGTACCATGGTGGCGCCTTCGGCAATGGCCGCTTCCATATCCGCTGTCATACCCATCGATAACGTATCAACCGATGTGTGGCTGGCTTGCAGCTGTTGGTAGAGCTTATGCAATTTACGGAACACTTCACGCTGTGCAGCAACATCGGCCTGCGGTGCCGGAATCGCCATCAGCCCGCGCAGCGTCAGTCTGGTCATGCCTGCAATGCTGTCAGCCAGCGCCGCCAGCTGGTCAGGCGTGCAGCCTGATTTGGTCGCCTCGCCATCAATATTAACCTGAATGCAAACATTCAATGCGGACAGGTGTTCGGGGCGTTGCGCAGACAGCCGCTGCGCTATTTTATCCCGATCGACGCTTTGCACCCAGTCGTAGTTTTCGCTGATAAGTTTGGTTTTATTCGATTGAATGTGACCGATGTAATGCCACTCAAGGTTCAGGTCCTGCAGTGCTTGGCGCTTCTCCACACCCTCGTCAGCGTAGTTCTCACCAAAGCAGCGTTGACCGCTGGCTGCTGCAGCACGAATCATTTCAACCGGCTTTCGCTTGCTGACTGCCAACAGGCGCACACTGCCGGTCGGGCGCTGGCAGGTTTGTTCAAAGTGAGTAATGCGGGAGCGGATCTGAGACAGGTTATCTGCGATGGTGTTTTCGGAGTTGTTTGTCATGCCGGTGTCTGTAGCTGCCTAGCTCTTTTTTTACTGTAGCCCGCGCGCTCGGTCGGGGCCCGCTTGCCTGTGCTGAATATGGAATCGTTGTGTGTTGTGAAGCCAGTGCTGTGCAACGTGCCGCAGGGCACAGGTATGCAAACACGCCGCAAGCCCGACAATCGGTGTTAACTATTCTGACTGGAAGTCGATAGCACCTAGAAGATACGGGTTTCGACAAGTGATTGAACCCGGCCGTACTCGACATCTCCAGACAAATTTTCGGGATTGCCAATGGATATCTCACAGCTACTGACGTTCAGCGTGAAAAACGGTG
>CAYMFQ010000001.1:143514-151927 GCA_964389335.1 uncultured Granulosicoccaceae bacterium | reverse complement strand
ACGGAGCCGGACCAACCCATTGGCAGTTGCGGTACTAACGCACCCAATTCGGTCTACGACAGCGCGACAGATCTCATCGTTCTGCACTTTGATTTCGGCCGAGACCCTGACGACGGTCATGCTGCAGTGGCAGATAAGGTTTTACTGGACAATTTCGGTATCCAGGATTACCTGGTGGTTTCAGGTACGAATTCACGCTGGCAAAACAACTACATCAGTGCGGCGAACACATTGATGGATTCTCTGTTTGGCCAGGGTAACTGGTTGCTGGCAAACATACTGAACAGCAGCACCTGGAACCAGGCCATCAGCGCCAGCGCACAAAGATGGTCCACCACATTGAGAAACGGCGGCGACATATGGATAGCCGAAGGCGGTCCCGGTGACTTCACTGCTGCCGTGATGCGATCAATTGAATCCACTGTGCGCGAGTGTAGCTGGCAAGCCCGGATACACGTCATCCAGCACTCGGTGACCAACGAGGCCAATACCGGCCGACAGCAAAATGAGCAGCGCAACAATGATCTTGCTTACGTGCAGGCCAACACCGACTACGTAAAAATTGACGACGGCAATGGTCCGAACGGTACCGCTGACCTGCACGCCAACAATGCGACAACCGCCCAAAACTCTACATTTGTGAATCTGGCGCTATCCGGTTCATCAAGTGTTGAATGGCAGGCTGGATTTCAATTTCTGGGGCCCGGCACAGACAGCAACGCACCGGTCGGAAATTCTGGTGGCAAGCTCGACTTCTCTGACACCGTGGAACTGCTTCACATATTGCAGGTGCCTACATCACGAGTAGGCGACTGGAATGACTTTGCCAGGGAGTTCTTCTAGCTCGATGTGCCGCGCATGGCTGACGCATCGTCAGCCATGACATTTCTTTACATTGAGGTTATTGTGCACCGTTTGACGACCTCGACACCATACTTGTCAGCATCGAAGCGAAATTAAAGCGTCGCTACAAGGCAGCCACAGCAATTCTGTCAGCTGTGGCTCCATTCTCCAATACCCTGCTCCTTTTCCCGTATGCGTCAATGTTCGCAGGCTTAACAATCACATTTAGTGGTCGTTAACCATTGTGTTCCGTTGAATTCCGCTTGATCAGTGGCTGACCCCAGCCACCGGGAAAAACCATGCATAAAATCGCACTCTCGCTGATCTCGATTGTCGCCCTGCAATCGTCCGCCTCTCTGTTTGCCGCTGAATACGTTGGTATACGGGTTGATGCCGAAAACTATACCGACAAAAGTGATGAGTGGTATCTGACCAGCCCGGACAGTATCCCGGACGTACAGCCAGACCCGGACGGGCCGCACACGGCCGACGCGAGCAACGGTGCATACATGGAGCTGTTGCCGGATACCAGGGTCACACATCTTGATGAACTGGTCAGTGGCGGTAACTTTTGGGGCGGCTCTGGCGGTGGACCACGACTGGAATACCTGGTGGACGTGCCCGAAGCCGGCACCTATACCGTATGGGTCAAGATGTACGCCACCGGTACAGAAGACAACGGCATTCACGTTGGTATTAATGGTACAACACCGCAAACCGGCGAAAAGATTCAATTGTGCGGCGGAAAAAATCGATGGAGCTGGACCAGCAATCAGCGCACCGATGAGAACCACTGCGGTGTCACGCAGACTATCTCACTGGAAGTACCGACCGCTGGGCCCAACACGATCATTTTTTATGCACGTGAAGATGGCTTTGAGATCGATCAGTTTCTTCTGCTGAAGGAAACCAACCCGGATGCTGAAGATTGCTACCCGCTGCTCAGTGACCGGATTCGTTGCGTCGATCAACAAACGGGAGACCATGTTGATGATACTGATCTGCCACTGTCTCTTACCATAGACGGCAATACCTCAACGATTGATCCAAACAACCCCGTCGTGACACCATCGGAGGTTGATCTGTCGCTGGATATGGATGAAGACAGCTCATCGATTCAAATCGAAACCTCGACGAACGTCACACTTGAAGTTGAAAACGTGGATGACATCACCGCCACGGGAGTGGCAGTTAACATCGATTTGCCCGACGAACTCGGGTACGAAGCATCCGGAAACTGTACTGAGAATAACAACTCAGTTACCTGTCAGCTCGGCGATATATCATCCGGTGAGACAGTGTCCGAGACGATACAGCTAACCGGTCTTGCCCTGGGTCAGCACAGAATTGATGCGACTGTATCAAGCGATCTGGTCGACCCTGTTGCCAATAACAATAGTGAATCGCTGACGATTGCCGTCACCGAAGCGCCTATCATCTACGATGCAGCCGTGCAAACTGCCCTTAGCACCAATGCGACATCGCTAAATGGGAGCGCAAGCTATCAGGTTACCCTGACCAACCTGGGTATGGAGGCATTTCCAGCGCACACTCTGTCTATCACTCATGACGACGGAATCAGTGTCACAGTTGCTGCACTGAACTGTACACAGGTGACCGGCGGTTTGAATTGCGATGTACCACAAACCGAAAATGCGTTGACAGTCAGCGCCACTGTAACCGGAAACACCGCAGGCACGCATTCTATCAGCGCAGCCATTGACTCGCAGTTCGACGAAGTCGACTCGAATAATTCGGCCAGTGACACACTGTCTGTGATCACCGCTTCGACCATCGCTTCCACTGGCGGTGCTATGATTCTTGAAGCCGAACACTTTGCACAGCAAACACCATCTACAACCGCAGGTGCTCCGGCCTGGAATCTCATCTCTGCGAATGCCGGCACCACACCACAGCCGGACCCGGACAACGCCTCGCCTGCTGCAACCGGTGGTGGTGCGTACATGGAAATTCTGCCAGACCGCAGAGTTGCCGGCAGCGACGATCCCATTGTGGATATCAGCAATTTTGCAACTGCCGGTGGCGGCGCCAGTCTGCAGTATCCGGTATTTATCACAGAAGCCGGTCGCTACTATGTGCACGCATTAATTAGAGCGAATGGCGATCAGGACAACACGCTTCACTTTGGACTAAACGATACCTGGCCTTCAACTGGTAGTAGTGTGTCACTGTGTAGCCCAACAGGTGACTGGCAATGGGCAAGTGCAACGGAAATAGACGAACGTTGTGACACCACTGTTCGCCCTTATCTGGACATAAGCGAGCCGGGTTTTCACACATTAAGCGTATCGCAAAGCGAAGATGGACTGGAACTTGATCGCCTGTATCTGACACTGAGCGACACTGACCAGCCAATCGGCATCGGTAGCGCACCGGTTGTCTACGATAATCCAGACATCGATTTGCAAACCACATTCAGAGCACTTCCTGAGGAATTAACTGCCGAGGAAGCGGTAACGCTCGTGCTTGATGTCACCAATAACAATACTGTAGATACCGCAGTAAATGTGGAACTAACTATAGACGGACTGGGTACCCTGCTCGATGCTGGGTTCCAGACAGCAGACAACTGCAGCAGAAATGCCGCTCTGCTGGTCTGCCAGATTCAGAGCATCGCACCAGGTGCGACGCAGTCAGTCTCTATTGAGGTAACTCCAATGGAGGGCAACTCATTCAAACTCTCCGGTACCGTTGAGTCTGCACACACAGACACGGTCCCGGCTAACAACAATGCGAGTACAGAGTTTGAAATTACTACTGCCAGCAGTGGCGGTGGCTCTATGTCAATTTTATCAATGTTCCTGCTGATAATGCTGGGAGCACTCGGTAGTATCAGAGGCGTTAGAACACAGTTGGTTAGCCTGTCGAACAATTGCCTGAATCCAGTCAGGAGTAGTTAGGCAACTATGAAAGTAAACCAATCCCTCTACAGCAGACTGCTGCTGTGGTTGTTTCTTGGGGCATTACCCGTACTCGCCTGGGCCTGGGCACCGGTGACAACTCAGGATGGCAGTACCGCATTCGCTCGCCACGAGGTGGGTGCGGTTGAATATCAATCGAAGATCTACCTGTTAGGTGGGCGTTCTACAAACAATCTGCAGGTATATGACCCGACCGCTAACGTGTGGACGGATCTTGGACCACTGCCTGCCGAAATGCACCACTTTCAACCTGTTGTGGTGAACGATGCCATCTACGTCATCGGGTCCTTTGCCTGTTGCTTTCCGGATGAGGTAACCAATCCAGAGATCTATCGCTACGACATTGCAACAGCGACATGGAGTCAGGCAGGCACCATGCCGGCTGATCGACTGAGGGGCAGCTCTGGCGCTGTGGTCCGCAACGGCAAGATTTACATTATTGGTGGTAACACACAGGGCCACAACGGTGGTGCTGTGCCATGGTTCGATGAGTATGACCCGGCTACCGGCAACTGGAACACCCTGCCCGACGCACCCATTGCGCGCGACCACTTTGTCGCTGTGCTTATCGGCAATAAGCTGGTTGCTGCGGGCGGCCGACGCTCTATGCGCAGCGCCGGGAACACGGTAGCACAAACCGACATCTATGACTTCGATACCGGCGCGTGGACAAGTGCTGCTGATATCCCGACGCCGCGCGGCGGCACCATGGCTGTTGGCCACGGCGAGAACATTGTTGTACTGGGTGGCGAAACGATTGACAGGGACGAAGCTCATGCCACGGTTGAAGTATTTAACCTGCAATCGTTGTCATGGTCTGCATTAGAAAACATGATCACCCCGCGACACGCAGGTGGCGCTGTTGCCATCGGCGATTCACTTCACACCATGGCCGGAAATATCACCAGAGGCGGTGGCAACGAGACAACGTTGCACGAGGTGTTCGACCTGAGAGAAATTCCGGAACCGGAACCGGAACCTGAGCCAGAACCAGAACCAGAACCAGAACCAGAACCAGAACCAGAACCGGAACCTGAGCCCGAGCCAGAACCTGAGCCCGAACCCGAGCCGAACCTTGATTCAGACAATGACGGCCTCACCGATATCGATGAACAATCGCTACATGGTACAAATCCAAACAACGCCGACACGGATAATGACGGCCTAGATGATCGTACCGAGATAATAGAACTGGCTACCAACCCATTGCAACAGGATAGCGATCAGGACGGTATTAACGATAAACAGGAGCTGGATCTGGGGCTGAATCCACTGGCAATTGATACAGACGAAGACGGTTTAGTCGATGGTCATGAAATATCCATTCACGGGTCGGATCCACTGGTTGCTGATACTGATGGCGACACACTGCTTGACGGCGACGAAGTCAACCAATTCAACTCAGATCCCAACGATGTTGATACTGACAACGACAACATACCAGATGGTTTCGAAGTACTGACACTAAAGTCTAACCCGGCCAGCAGCGACAGTGACAACGATGGGCTCCAGGACGCAGATGAGTTGCATACCTACGGCACCAGTCTCATCAGTTCTGACACTGACGGCGATGGGCTAAGCGATGCAGCAGAGGTGACCATCTATCGTACCGATCCGCTGTCAACTGACAGCGACGGAGACACAATTCCTGATGGCGAAGAGGTAAACAGCGGATCAAGCCCGATCAATACAGATGACGATGGCGACGGATTGCTGAATGACGTTGAAGGTATGCAGGATAGTGACGGTGATTCAATCCCCAACTATCGCGACAGAGACAGTGACAACGATGGAATACCTGATCTGGTAGAAAACGGTTTTTCAGATATCGACAACGACGGAATGCTCGACACACTGGAAGAAATTGAAGCCGCTCGTGAAGCTGAGGAAATGCAGCAGCAGGAACAGCAGGAACAAGAAGAAGCGGAGCAATCAGAAACACCGCAGGTAACTCCGGTTCAGACTACTCGGGAAACACGCAGTCTCGACAGGTCTGCAAACACTTATAGTCTTAACGATGAGAGTACAGCTCCGGTGGCAACCGCTATTGCGATCGACACTGATCAGGATGGTATACCCAATTTCCTCGACCTTGATTCTGATCAAGATGGCTTATCCGACTATGTTGAAGCGTCAGGAAATTTTGAACTGAATCAGATCACCCAACTGGACGGCATCGACTTGAACGGCGATGGTCTGGATGACAACTACTTTCACGTCGGCAAAAGCATCGATACCGATCAGGACGGTACGCCAAACTACCTGGATCTTGATAGTGACGCTGATGGAATATTCGATCTGGTAGAGACCGGTGCCAGCGACGAAAACAATGACGGTATCATTGACAACTTCATCGACGCCAATGGAGACGGAATAGCGGATACAGGGCTGCCACTTCTTGGCGATGAGTTACCGGATGAAGACAACGATGATATTCCTGACCTGATCGACCTGGAAACCAACTCAGGTGGTGGATGCGTATTGCGGGCAACGTCGTCAAGCATTGATCCTACTCTGCCGTTGTCACTCATGGCAGCATTGTTTGTGGTAGCACAGCGACGGCGTAAAACAGCCTGCCAGAATCCTCGCGTTTAACTTAACAAACAGGCGGGTTGTTAAAAAACAACCCGTCACTTCTTTCCTGTTTTCAGTTAAGTTTTTGTTGCCGATTATAAGCTACCACTTGCGCTCGCCGCTCCACAACGTTGATGGCCTTCATTGCTGCTTTCAATCGCTTCAGTCATACACCAATTTAGCTCTCTGACTCGCAGCTGCCTGTGCCAGATCCAGAAGTTTAAGAGCCTTTCCGACAAAAAAGCACAAATTCGATTTTGATACGGGTCATCCAGCGGCGCAATCTGATCATTTAACTGAAACAGCAACTCGAACTGCCACTCGCAAAACGCGATAAAAGACTCCCAGCGCATCACGTACAGATTATTCCAGTATGCAGTATCGTGATTGCTAAAGAACTCCAGCGCCTGTTTGCCCTGATGATCGTCACGCTCACACAGATTTGCCAGCAACCTAAGCAAAGGATGAAGCGGATGGGCCCTGCCATACTGTTTGAGGAAACTACCTGCGACGATGTGGTTTGACTTCGGCAGTAGAATATCGTGGCCAGACAGCTCGCTTTCCAACGCCTCTATATAGTTACATTCAGTCAACTTCTGCACGAGTAGATCGCGATCTATCTGATAGCCAGATGCATAGTTCTCAACACCGCGCCCCTGTCGATTCGCATAAGGCATACTGGCCCTCTGCTGTAACCAGTCATCTACCAAATCCGGCAGCAGAAACCGCCGGTGATGACAAAACCCGACAACCTCTGATGGGTGATTTTGCCAAATCGCATAGTGGCCTGTGAGCTCAGAGAACCGGTCATTCAGATCACTGATTGATACACCAGTGCGATCACTCAGGTCCGCAAACTGCTCAGTTGCGCCTCCTACCTGTAGTGTT
This sequence comes from uncultured Granulosicoccaceae bacterium, assembly GCA_964389335.1. Taxonomy (GTDB): domain Bacteria; phylum Pseudomonadota; class Gammaproteobacteria; order Granulosicoccales; family Granulosicoccaceae. The sequence continues at coordinate 144,680 of CAYMFQ010000001.1, read as the reverse complement.
GTGATGCCCGTATGAGCCAGGCACAGTGGCTTATGAGTTGTGCAGTAGATTTTTAGCAAGAAGATTTCGTGACGCAATTAGTACACAGGCGAGTTGCAAGTCTCAATCCACCCCGCCTCAGTCGCCCACGGCATGGCACGAACCTTGCCAACTTCAGCCGGAACCACTCCGGCCACTCGGAAACCGGTGAAAATTCCAGGCAATTCCCATCTATTGCCAGATAACTGAGGTAATCCATGAGTATCAAGCTCGCAATGTCAATTCTGGTGCGAGATGAAATCGATATTATTAAAGAAAATATCCTGTTTCATCAGCGCCAGGGGGTAAGCAAGTTTATAGTTACAGATAACGGTTCTGTAGACGGCACAAGAGACGTATTGGAGAATCTGAAGCAATCATGTGATATCCATATCATCGACGAACCGGAACACACAATCAACCAGGATATCTGGGTGACAAGAATGGCGTTCTGGCTGCGTGAAAACTCCTCCATTGACTGGGTTATAAACAATGACGCCGATGAGTTCTGGTGGAGCAGACATCACACACTGCCACGGGCTCTGGAACTCGAGCTCAATGCACATAGAAACTCCGGCGTAGTCAATTGTGACCGGTTTAACTACCTGCCTACTGCAGCAGACGTTGGCCGCAACAACTATCGTTTTTATAACAACACATGCAAGGTCGTACGCGACCCTGACCCTAGTCTGCGAGCCAGTCCGGACAATATCCTGATTACTACACAGGAACACAAGGTTGTAACCCGACTACATGGGCTTGAGAAGGTCGGCATGGGCAACCATCGCGCAGATCACGAAGGCGCTGCCTGTACATCAGAGCATATTCAGATCGCTCACTATCCGTTGCGGAGTTACGAGCAATTTGAAAAGAAGGTAAGTAACCACGGCAGCAGCATTAAAAATAACACTAGATTCGGCCCCGCGATCAACTGGCACCTGCGATACTGGTATGAACAATACCGAACCGGGAAACTTGAGCAGGAGTATATGAAGTACGTACTCGAAGAGCAGCAGGTTAATGATCTGTTGCTATCAGGCACGATCGTCAGAGACAACAGCCTGAAACGCTTGCTGGACCAGCCTACCACTCATATGGCCGTCCAAAAAGCAGTGCCACAGCCAATCGATCAGGTCTGATTTCTCGTG
>CAYMFQ010000001.1:128157-143414 GCA_964389335.1 uncultured Granulosicoccaceae bacterium | reverse complement strand
CCGCTCTATGGTCCCGCTCTATGGTCCCGCTCTATGGTCCATAGAGCAGTTCATCAGGAATCGACTGTCTGGCGAAGCCTGGCCCCTGCCATTCTACGCCCAATGCGTCTGTCCCACCTGACTGAAAGTACTGTAGCTCGATGTCGTGAAATCCGGCAGCTAAGGTAACCGCCCCAGAGACTTCCACCGCAGCGTGCTTACCGTCGTTGTTTACAATCTCAACTCCGTTGATAAACAGCTTGCTGCCATCGTTTGAATTTACAAAGAACTCATAGCTACCATCAGTGGTGATTTCGATCGTACCCGTATACCGCACTCCGTAGAACAGGCTTGCAGTTGCCGGCAGATCGAAATTGTCTGCCACACCGCTGTTGACAGCCGTCAGCGTATCGAAATCCGGTAGTACATTCCACTGCCCTTCGAAGTACTGATAGCTTAACTGACCCTGTGCTGGCGCAGCCGTCGCGTCTGTATCGCCGCCATTGTTCGCGCTGTTGTCGCTTGTATCGGTGTTGTCACTTGCGTCTACGATGACGATAGACGTGTCTGAATCAGACGGTGCGAACGTCACGCTGGCCGGCAATACCCGCTGGTCAAAGCCTGGCCCGGCCCATGACACTTCAAGGCCTTTGCCACCACCGGACTGGAAGTATCGGAGCTCAAGTTTGTGTCTGCCAGCTGAAAGCGTCGCAAGGCCCTGGTCCAGTCGCATGGCGTGCTTGCCATCGTTGTCCACAATCAGCTGATCGTTAATAAGCAGTTGGCTGCCATCGTTCGAATTGGTGTAGAACGTATAGTCACCCTCTGTGTTAATGAGTAGATCAGCCTCGAAAACCATTCCGAAATGCGTTGCATCGCCCGCCGGTTCCAGCGTAAAGTCGTCCGTCTGACCGCTGGACTTCGCGGCCAATGTGCTGAAGTCCGGCAACGCTGACCAATTGCCTTCATAGTAACTATATACCATTGAATCACCATCAAGCGACGGTGCAGCGGTATACTGAATAGGCGCCGAACTTAATTTTTCACCCGGGATGGGCTGACGCGCAAAGCCGGGCCCTGACCAGGTTACAGCCAGGTTATCACCGCCCAGACGCTCAAAATAGCTAACCAGAATATGGTGGCGTCCAGCCGCCAGCGCAATGGTACCCGCGCCCTCGATAAATGCATGCACGCCGTCAATATCGACAACAGTCTGGCCATTAACCTCCAGTCGGCTGCCGTCGTCGGACTGTAAGAAGAAGGTGTAAACGCCTGGCTGATCCACTTCAAGATAAGCTGCAAACTGATACGCATACAGATCATCGGCTCGATCATCCGGCAGCGCTAAACTGTCAGTGCTACCCTGATCAAGCGCAACCAGATCATTAAAGTCCGGCAGCGCAATCCAGTCGCCTTCAAAATAATTGTAAGTTACCTCTCCGGGAACGGATTCAGGCAATGCCGCAAACGGTATGAACACACTTTGATCAGAGTCGTCGGTCGATACGAAAGCCGTGTCCGGCAGTACCTCCTTAGCCAGATCTGGCCCTTCCCACGATACCTGCAGCGAGTCAAGCCCCGTGCGCTCAAAGTACTCAACCGTCAGATCGTGCTCACCCGCAGTAAGCGTTATGGCTCCCGGGATATCGAAGAACGCTGAGTGAGTACCGTCGTTGTCAACCACCGTCTGATCGTTGACCAGAAGCTTACTGCCGTCATCGCTCTTAAGATAGAAGGTATAGACTCCATCCAGCGGCACCTCTATTTTCGCTTTATAACGAAACGCATAGAAGTCTTCAGAAGCTTTAGGATCGAGCGTGATGTTATCGGTAGTACCTGTTTTCAATGGTACCAGCGTGTCAAAGTCGGGCAGTGCCGTCCAGTCACCTTCATAGTACTCATAGGAAATCAAGCCGGCACTGGCAGCGATCCCTGCATTGCTGCTATTGGTAAAGTTGACGAATGCTGGTGGAACTGCAATCGGGGTCGGGCCACCACCCAGATCCGAAGCGGTAATCGGCGTCTTATCAAACTGTGGCCCTGACCACGACACCAGTAATGCGTCGCCACCATCAGTTTCAAAATAGCCAACTTCTATATCATGTGCACCCGCGGTCAAGAATACCGGGTTTCCGGTTTGCTCACTGGTAAACGGGTGTTTACCGTCATGGTCGACGACGACATTGCCATCAACACTAACTCGACTGCCATCATCAGATGCCAGATAAAATTGATATTGTCCGGATACAGGTACATCAAGCTGCCCCCGAAAACGAAACGCATAATCGCCAGACTGCTCTCTTTGTACGAGAGAGAAATCTGGTTGAGTACCCTGCTTTACTGGTGTCAGCGCATTAAAATTCGGAACGTTATTCCATGAACCTTCGTAATACTCAAACTCTACATTGTCGTTCAAGGCCAGGTTCACAGGAGTGTTCTCGGGTACCACATTGACCTTGATCAGATGTCCTTCAGACGGTACTCCGTCAGCGTTCAGCCCAAAAATCCAGTAGTACCCAGGAATAGCAACGTTAGGATTGGCGTGGATCTCCACATCGAATTGACCAGCCCCCACACGCTTGTGCGTGAGCGGTATAAAGCGTTGGTCGGTCGAGTGGTGATGAGTGATCGCAATCAAGCGAACCATGTTAAAAGTGGTGATGTCATCGGAGCCCTCCAGACGCACCGCATCCCCGGGCAACGCAATCTGGGCACCGTTGGTAATTTCCGGGCGCTCAGCATAGTTTCCAACTGCATCGAAGAGGTATGGTGGTTCGAATACCTCACCATTCTGATGATTGGTCGGGCATCCACCGCACAATCCACCCCCCATAGAAATCACAGTGGCATCCTGCAACAGCAGTGCAGTAGAGTGGTAGTTTCTGGGTTTCTCGTGCGGCGCCAGCGGTCGCCACTGCTGCGTATCCGGGTTCCATAACTCAGGTACCAACACAGTACCGTCATCACTGAACTGCTGACCACTGGAATTTCCACCGATCACCAGCACTTCACCGTTCGGCAGCACCAGTGAGTTCTGCATAGCGCGCTTGTACTGCATTGGATCGATCGCCTGTACAACGGGTGTGGCACCATTGACGTCTATGGTGATAGCAGTGTTAAGACTATTGTTGTTACCACCGCCGGCCACCAACAGTTTACCAACATCGTACATAACCGATGTTCCGTATAGTCGGTCCTTTTCACCGCCAATACGCGGTCCATGTCGTGTAATCGGATCATTGGCATGCAGGTCCAGCGTGAATAATTCTGTCATCGGCCCGGTATGAAACAACGTACCATCGGGCGACACTGTCATGGCCGGATACCAGTCTCGGTAATTGATGCCTACATTTTCATCGAGAATGAAATCGAGACTAAACTCATCGAGCAGCTGCCAGCCCTGCCCCTCGGTCCACATTTCCGACCAAGGCGCAGTTTTGGTTCCGAGTGAAGTTAATACCTGCCCTGATGGCAGCGTGGTGCTGGTAGGGTACCAGCGCGCAAGATGAAGTTTCTCCTCAGCGACGAATTCTTCACCTTCAAAAATACTGGTCTCAGATACGGTTTGACCACCACCAGCTAACAACACTTCTCCGTCAGGAAGCATTGCCACTCCAGCGCAAAACATATTGTGGCCATTAAAATCTGCATTTACGAATTGCTGAGTTTCCGGATCAAAAACCGACGCTATATTGCGTTCCAGCTTGGAACCAAACGTATTCGCAAACTCGGCGGACCAGGTCATGATACGGCCATCCGGTCGATTGGCAGCACCCACGGCAATTTGTGGCCAGTTAATAACCGGCCCCCAACGACCAACTTCTATCCAGTCGGTCTCTGAAATAGCAGCGCCAAGATCCGGCTCCGGTACAAATGGCTCGAAGTTTTGAGCCAGCCTCGCCCAGTATTCGTCGCCAAAGCGCTGTTCATCGGAGGTGCCTGCATCATCTGATACACAGCCTGTGACCGCTACAGCGACTGACGCGAGTAACGCCAAAGTCGATAATCTGCTGCGGAGTCCTTTTCTGTTTTGCATGGTACTAGTTGCCACGGAGATCCCATTGGTGATAACTGACGGGTACTTCAGAAACAGCGTTCGAACAAACGCAAATGCAATGTTTAATCCTGAAGAATCTGCCGTTAAGCATAAGCAACCCGTTTTGACACCTGATTAACAACCCGCAGCCCAAATACCAATTGTTAACACTGTCCATTAAGGTCATTTTTTCTTTTGTTAATGGAATTTGCTCGCTGGAAGCAACTCTGCCAGTCAGGGCTTGTTGCTAAATTGACTCGCAATACAGGAATGACGACAGGGAGGGACAGTTCATATCGGCAACCGACTTCTGCTAAAGCGATATCGCCGAAGTGCAGTACAAGTCTGATGTGCGAGCGAGGCTGTATAGCAGCCTCGCTAATAGTTTGCGGGAATCAAATTGGCAGCACAGCAAAGCGGGATACTACCCAGACAACCGAGTACAGCTCGCGAGGTCAATCGACGCCGACCATCTCCAGCAGTTGTGTCAAGCGCTCAACGTCAACGGCGAATCCGGCTGACCGTCTCGCGGCAAGGGTACTGGCATCGTTGCCACCCATCCCCTCTCCCGGGCTACAAAACTCTGTGTAATACTCCAGCCCCATGATGGCACTGATGGCCCAGTAACATGGAGCGATATGCGCACCGTAGAATTCAACAACTTTTGTACCTGGCTTACAAAACACAATATTCGTCAGACCCGCTCCGTGCGGTGCGAATATTACACTGGCATTGTTAAAGCACTGCGCCTGCTCTGCAAGACTCAATCGTTCGGGAAACACAACATCAAAGCCATAACGGGGAAACAATTCGTTTAGCTCAGCGATATTTTCAATTGACCTGCCATTACTCGCTGCAGGATCCCGGCTGACAAAGATGCGCTGGCCAGTAGTCACAGAGCCGTCTTGCAGCAATGACTGCTGCAGAAACTCAGGCAACCAGGCGCCCATATGCAAACCCATTACGTTCGTAAGCCTTGGAACAATGACGGAGTCGCCACAAAAATAGGGGCTGTGATCAATAGCAGTAATAACCTGGTCGGAAGAGACCCCGCAGGCTGCAAGTGTCTGCTTCTGAAAACCTTTATTGTAGATCGGGACTACAAAGCGATCAGACTCACGAAAGACAAAACCAGCGTCTCGAAGGATGGCAAGCTTCGGCAGGATATCGGTCATCCAGTGGTAAAAATTTCCACCGCCTCTGGCCCCGAGCAGAAAAACTCGCGTACCCGAATACCACGGTTCGTTACTGTGAACCAACTCGCGAACCACCGCCATGCTACCCATGGAGTGGTCTTCGATCAGACCACCGTCTGCATCAAAGACAGCGGTATTATGACCATCATGCCAAACGCGACCATTCTCGACAGTATCTACCCAGGTGTCGTTAGAGATAACCTGATTGTTGCCAAACTTCCAGGCTTTGCCGCCGGGTAGTTGCAGTGGTGGTGGCAGATCCACAGTGACCGAATTATGGACGATTTGTCGTTCGTACGCATGACCGGTGGATGAGGCATTTGCCGCGGCAGACAGATATTTTGGTACCAACGAATCCGGCAACTCGCCAAGATACGCCTGCACCGCACTGTCACCTTGACCCTGATGATCCAACAGCTCCCCAAGCAACTGATAGCCCACGAAACTGTTGGGACAATCAAGTAGTGTTTCAACAGTCAGCTTCTCTGCAGCGTCGATATCTCCGGAGGCGAACAATCGACGCGCATCTTCAACCGATTGGCGTGCTTTAACCGGGTGTATGCTAAAAGCAGACTGCCGCTCGTGCAACTGGGCCAGGCTCATTAGACAGCCTCTTTCAGGCTACTGTCGCTACTCTTTTGTAATCGCTCAAAATGTTCGCAGGCTTTCTGATACAGTCGATCATCCAGTGCATTTCGCTCAAGCACCGACTCATAGAGATCATCGCCGATTTCATCTCTCACCTGTTGACGCTTCTGCGCAATACCAACGGTGATATCCTGCAATACGTTGGCTTGTACTTTTTTAATGGCAAAGTCAGGGTAAGCCGGAGCCAGATAGTTTTTCAGCAGCTCACAGGATTCATCAAACCGGTCGACAATGCCAACAAAATCCAGGCTTTCGATAAACCCTGTGGCATTTTCGAATAACTCGGAATCTTCCAGTGAGTCACTGTTTATAAATCCTGCCGTATCTGTGTTTGAGAACCGGATTGTCTGAAATTCTTCAATAGCACTGCGTCGTCGATGAACAAACTTTGACTCGACGTACTCTTTCAGAGAACCTTTCGGCTCGTCCAGCCCCAGTTGTTTCTTCCACTCAAACAGGTACGCCGAGCGAATTCGATCAATCGGGTCTCTCACAAACACAATCGGGTAAACCTTGCCATCGATTTGCGGCAGGGGTGGCACAATCTGGTGTGATGAAAACGCACACTTATCCGGGTTATCTGCAATCAGATCAGCCAGCCTCTCGGTGCTGATGACGGCGCCTGAATCCGGAGTATCGTAGGACAACCACTTATCAGCAAAATTCGCTTTCAGCAACTGATCTACAGAACTACCCGCGTTTTTGAAAATATGGTAGTGAACGATGATATTTCTGGATTCCATCACTTAGCGTACTCCGAGAATTTGTAATCGTTGTTATGAGTCGAAAATATATCAACGCGCTCAAGTATCTTATTCATCTGCCTCAGTCCCTGCTGAGGCGAGTAAATTGAATCCGCAATGCTGAGTGAGTTAGCTGAGAAGTTCTCCCACTCTGCTTTTTCGGTGTAGAGAATCTCGATATAATCGCACCACTCTTTAACGGTTTCAGCAACATATGTGCTCTGCGAGTGAACGAGTCCGGTACCCTCTGCCGTGATTCCACTGATTACGGAAGGCAATCCAGCGGCCATGCATTCCAGAATTTTGCCCTTTATGCCTGCACCAGACAGCAAAGGCGAAACAAATACACGAGCCCCGTTATAGACGTCCGCTACATCATCAACGAAACCATGCATTACAATATTATCAGACTCGTACTCCTTTAAACTCTCGGGCAGATGACTGCCATAAACCCTGAATACCACATCGGGCAGGCGGCCGAGCAATTGCGGCATAACACTTTTGCAAAAGAACTCAACCGCTTCAACGTTGGGTTTGTGCCGATAGCCACCCAAAAAGGCAATGTCCCTGCGTTCGTCAAACTGGTTGATATCAGACTTGGTAGTTACCACCCATGGGCATCGAACTATGTTCTGTTCTTTCAGGACATGTGAAGTGATCACCGCTCGTTCTTCGTCGGTGTAACACAGCGCCACGTCAACTTCATTGATTACCTTAAGTTCCTTTTCACGGGTTTCAATCGGCCCGGTCAGATCATTACTGCCTGATTGGAGCTCCTGCCGCAACTCACGAAGGAAATGCAGGTCGGCGTTGTTAAAAATAACCTTCGCGCTCGTAAGTTTACGGATCGACTCCAGGTAGTTTGCTGCAACCTGATAGCGAGTTATATAAACAGCGTCAAACTCTGACCCACGCAGAGTAAGGAACTGCTCAATGGATTGATAAAACGGATAGAAAATACACTCTACACCCAGCTTCTGCAGATGATTGGTGTGCGTCCCCATATGTGCCACGTTTTCGGGGATAAACGTCAGCTTACAACCGAGTTCCATCATTAACTGCATTTCCTGCAGTGCTGCATAGCTGCCGGCATCGCTATTTTTTCGAGGAGTATCCGCATCCAGAACCAACACTCGAAAATTAATGCCTCGATCAACTTCAAGATGGGGATTCTCACCCTCTTTGCCGCCGTGCTTGTAAGCTTCGAACCACTTCGAGCGAAAAGTCTTACTGTTGATATCCTGATATTTCTTAATTCCGGATTTAGTACTAGTACCGTTACTTTTGCCCTCAAAGTGCACAACCACTGATGTTGGGCAGTAGAGCGTTCGATATCCGGCGTCTCGAATCTTGTAAGCCAGGTCGGTATCTTCGTAATAGGCCGGGGCATACTCGTCGCTAAACCCTTCGACTGATTTCCAGACAGAACGGTCGACAAACAACGCAGCTGCTGACAGATAGTCTGCCTGTCTGGCATAGTTATACGACGGGTGAGAGGCATTCTGGTTTTTGCCATAGTTCCACGGCTTGCCGTTGCCCCAGACGAGTCCACCAGCCTCCTGTAGTACACCATCAGGATAAATCAGGCGACAACCCACTGCACCAACCTTGTTGTGCAGTTCAAACATCTCCATCGCCTCGTCAATCCAGCCGACGGTCACTTCTGTGTCGTTATTGAGGAGGCATATGTATCTGCCACGCGCGGATTTCGCTGCCTTGTTGTTGCCTTTCACGAAGCCGAGATTAATATCGTTTCGCACCACAACGAGGTTTTCAATGATTTCTTCCGCCTCGGTAGTCTCGTCGACTGAACCATCGTCAACCAGTATGACTTCAAAATCGGTTTTGTTGTGCGCAAGAATGAGCGAAGCAATGCAGTGGTACGTGATGGCAAATTTATCCTTTGCCGGAATCACGATAGATACAACCGGATCATCCACTTTGGGCAGTTTCAACTTCGGAAATACGGTGCGCTTGTTAAAGCCTCGCACTACCTCTGTGTGTGCCTGAATAAGATTAGCCAGATCACTATGGTCTGCGCTCGCACCTTTCTCACGTACATGTGCCGCGAGCTGCTGATTCAGTGAGTCATAACGGAACGCTGCACTGCTGGCCAAACCTATATAACCAGGCTTTGCGAGGCTCTCAGTCAGATGCTCCGTTGGAGTCACCATCGGATGCATGATATCGACAAACGCGGTACTGGACACATTCTTGTCGTTGGCGATAACTTCGTAGCTATGCGGCATCCCATCGAATAGTTCGTCAGGTATACGCGCCTCGTAATGTTTACTGCCACCGGCCTCATTGGTCAGCGCGCACGGTAGCCGTTGCTCACCGTCCACCATGATCTCAACACTCTCAACATCCTTGGAGTTGTTGTTAGTGAATATCTGAGCATGTATCTCTCGAACGCCAAACCCCATAATCTCGGCAACGCAATCTGCCTGATTACTAAATACGAACTTGTTGGTCGAAACCGCCACACCGGTTTTTGCCTCTCTGAGGGTTAGCTCAGCAGACTCAGGTGTGTGGATGCGGCTGGACAATGTCAATTGAAAACCATGGCGACCATCACCGTAGCCAATCTCCTGCAGGTCGGCGCGATGTATATCAGCCTTGCCCTCGCCCACCTTGTGTTTACCGCAGTAAACCTCAAATTCTACGGTGTCATCGAGCGCATCCTGATCAACAACCCAACCACTTAACAAACGATGATTGAGCGCATCAATATTGCCGACCAGCCGTCGCGGAGACTCGTCGTCTGAGCGCTTTTCATGAAATAGCGAGTCGAACAGTTCTCGAGCTTTCGATTCGGTCGTTCTGTTCTTCTTATTTAACACCGATCTTAGTCCTTAGAGTTAATCATTCTTATTGAAATTTACTTCTATAAGAAAACTTACTTGTTAAACTGCCCCGCCAATTACGCTACTGTTGATGGCTTGCTATTTGTCCTGCTTCGTTTCCGTTCGTCGATTAGGGTTTTAAGGTAACTACCATAGGTGCTTTTCCCATACATCGCGGCGGTTTCCTGCAAAGACTCCATGGATATCCAGCCCTTATTGATGGCAATTTCTTCCGGCACACACACCTTCAGCCCCTGACGAGCTTCGATTGTTTCAACAAAGCTTGACGCTTCGTTGAGAGAGGCGTGTGTGCCGGTGTCGAGCCATGCGTGTCCTCGACCGAGCAGCTCCACCTTCAGGCGTTGCTCTTCAAGGTACAATTTATTCAGATCGGTAATTTCAAGCTCGCCACGCGCAGATGGCTTAAGCGCTGCAGCTTTTTCGACCACAGTGTTGTCGTATACATAGAGACCAGTCACCGCGTAGTGAGATTTCGGGTTAGCGGGTTTCTCTTCCAGTGAAACGACACGGTTAGCAGCGTCAAACTCCACCACACCATATCGCTCTGGGTCGGCCACGCGGTAGGCGAAAACCGTGGCACCGTCGAGACCGAGTGCCGCGTTTTCGAGTATCCGTTCGAGACCGGCACCGTAGTAGATGTTGTCGCCAAGAATCAGGCAGCTAGTCTCGTCGCCAATAAAGTCTGCACCCAGCGTGAAGGCCTGTGCCAGACCGTCTGGGCTCGGTTGAATCAGATACTCGAGTTCAATGCCGAACTGACTACCGTCACCCAGCAATTGCTCAAATCGACCAATGTCTTCCGGTGTGGAAATAATTGCTATCTGCCTGATACCCATAAGCATGAGCGTTGACAAAGGATAGAAAATCATCGGTTTGTCATACACCGGCAGGAGTTGTTTGGACACGACCTGCGTGATGGGATAGAGCCGTGTACCCGAACCACCAGCGAGAATCAGACCTTTCATTTTTCGGTGTTTTTCCGTTGACGAGACTTACTTTGTCGCCGAAGGGTGCAAGTAATATTCCACGGCGATGGACACGGAAAAGGGATACCGCAAAGTTTGAACCCTGCGACAAAAAGTGCGATTGGTGCCGGCCGCAGATTGCAGCCGGCGAATGGAAAATACGGCGAGCTAAGAAAGCCGGGAAATTATTGAATCAACAACTATATCGAGCCGTTATTAAAGCGCCGCAGCATCGACAGCAAAGTGGTCGGCGCTGACGTTCTGAATCGCGTGATAGTGCCCAAGGGCGCGCGGGGCGATGCAGTCAAAATAAAAGCGGCTGGTGCTGCGCTTAAGTTCGCTGAATGCCGGATCATCAACCGCACCCAGCGCCAGCACTGATCTCGCCATCGCCCAACTGCCGCAACAATAGCCCATCAGCATCAGGTAATCGTAGGCCGCAGCCGCTGCCATTTCCGGGGTCTCCTGCGCCAGCAGATGAGCAACCGTGCTTTCGATCATCTCAATACCCTGCTTAAGCGATGCCGCTGCGCGTGCCGACCGCTCATCGCTCGCCGTCAATGCAGCCAGCGTGCTCTTCATATCGACCAGTAACTCTTCGATGCCCCGACCGCCGTCATACTGCGTTTTGCGTCCGAGAAGGTCATTTGCCTGAATGCCTGTGGTGCCTTCGTAAATCGGGGTAATGCGCACATCGCGCAGGTATTGAGCAGCACCAGTTTCTTCAACGAACCCCATACCGCCATGCACCTGTACGCCAAGCGAGCAGATGTCCACGCCCAGTTCGGTTGACCAGCCTTTGACGATTGGCGTCAGCAACGCACCGCGGCGATCAAAGCGCTCTCGGATATCGTCATCGGGGTGCCGGCTGCCAAAGTCAAACGCAGCAGCGCAGTCGTAGGCGATGACGCGGGCGGCTTCGACCTGGGAGCGCATGGTCATCAGCATACGTCTGACATCCGGGTGGTTAACAATACCGGGGCTGCCACCCTCGCCACCCAGCATTACAGCACCCTGTTTTCGATCCTGCGCAAAAGCAGCGGCACGCTGATAGGCAATTTCACCCATCGCGTAGCCTTCAATGCCAACGGCAAGCCGAGCCTCGTTCATCATGGTAAACATGTACATCAGGCCGCGATTTTCCTCACCGACCAGATAACCCGTAGCGCCGGTGTTATCGCCAAACGCCATAACACAGGTCGGGCTGGCATGTATGCCGAGCTTGTGTTCAATCGATACGCAAAAGGCATCGTTGCGCTGATCGGTAACATTGCCATCACTGTCGAGCAAAAACTTCGGCACAACAAACAGCGAAATGCCCTTCACACCCGGAGGCGCATCCGGTGTTCGCGCGAGCACCAGATGAATAGTGTTCTCTGCCAGATCATGATCACCATATGTGATGAATATTTTCTGACCCTTGATTAGATAATGATCGCCCGCCGGTTCTGCTGTGGCCCGTACAGCCGCCAGATCAGAGCCAGCCTGAGGCTCTGTCAGGTTCATGGTGCCGGTCCACTCACCGCTGATCATCTTTTCCAGATAGGTTTGCTTTAGCTGATCAGATGCATGCGAGTTGATCGCATGTACTGCGCCCTGTGTCAGCAACGGACACAGGCCGAACGACATATTCGAGCTGTGCCACATCTCCTGCACGGCGGCTGACAGCAGCCCCGGCATACCCTGCCCGCCATACTCCGGATCAAACGCCAGGCTGTTCCAGCCTGCTTCGGTGAACTGTGCGTAGGCATCTTTCCAGCCCTCTGGTGTAACGACACCATCCTCAGTCCACTTGGCGCCCTGCTGATCACCGATAACATTCAGCGGAGCCAGAACGTCGCTGGCGAACTTCCCGGCCTGATCGAGAATTGCCTCAATGATATCGGGCGTCGCGTCACCGTAGCCAGGCAGTTCGGCAACCGCCGCGCTTCCGACAACGTGCTCTATAACGAATCGCATATCTTTGACGGGTGCTGTATAGCTCATTGATGGTTCCTGTTTGTGCGCCAGGTTTTTGCCGCAAGATAGCGGTGGCAATACCTGTTCGATGCTGAAATGCTCGAAAGAATCGGGCCTAAGGCGCTGGACGGGTGTTAAACCAGTTGCCGAATTTATAGCAGATTACGTTGCCGGCACTCAAATCGACCAAACCGATCTGATGTCGTGAGGACTGGTACCGAAGGTATAGAGGCGGGATGGGGGCGCTGGTGCGCCCCCGAGTTTGAGCGAGGCTGCTAGCCTGCTGCGAGGGCGGCGTCCAACTCCGGTACGGCTTCGAATAGATCCGCAACCAGACCGTAGTCCGCGACCTGAAAGATCGGCGCTTCCTCGTCCTTGTTTATTGCAACAATGACTTTGCTGTCTTTCATACCCGCCAGATGCTGAATGGCTCCGGAAATACCGACGGCGATATACAGGTCAGGTGCAACCACCTTTCCGGTCTGCCCAACCTGATAGTCGTTCGGTACAAAGCCGGCATCCACAGCGGCGCGCGAGGCACCAACGGCTGCATTAAGCTTTTCAGCGACTGACTCAAGCATCGCGAAGTTATCGCCGTTTTGCATACCGCGACCGCCGGACACAACAATCGACGCACTGGTCAGTTCAGGGCGATCAGACTTGGTAAGCTCCTGGCCACTCCAGGTTACCTTGTCGCTGGCGCCGGTCGCCGCGACCGATTCAACCGCAGCAGAGCCACCTTCAGCTGCAGCGGCGTCAAATGCAGTTGTGCGAACCGTGATCAGTTTGCACGAATCGTTGCTCTTGACCGTCAGCATTGCGTTGCCGGCGTAAATAGGGCGCACGAAGGTATCGTCGCTGACGACCGCCGTGATGTCGGAGATACCTGCAACATCAAGTTTTGCAGCTACCCGCGGCATTACATTTTTGCCGTTGGCAGTGTTGGCGAACATAACGTGCGAGTAGTCACCCGCGATAGAGCAGATCAGTGGTGTGAGATTTTCCGCCAGGTGGTTGGCGTACGCTGCATCGTCGCAGCTCAGCACTTTTGAAATACCCGTGACAGCAGCAGCCTGCTCGGCAACTGCGCCGCAGCCACTGCCGGCAACCAGCGCGACGACATCGCCGCCAATGGCCTGGGCGGCGGCGACAACATTCAATGTTGCCGGTTTGAGTTCGTTGTTGTCGTGATCGACAATTACCAATATAGACATGAGTGTTCCTGAATAAGTTGGGCTGGGAGTCTGCGTGATAGACGCCTGGGAGGTTCTGCCGCGCAGGCTCCTAGATGACCTTGGCTTCGTTCTTCAGCTTGTCGACCAACTCGGCAACACTGCCGACGATCTCGCCTGCCTTACGCTGTTCGGGCTCCTCGACCTTAACGGTTTCAAGACGCGGTGTGATATCGACTTCCAGCTCGTCAGGGCTGAGAACATCAAGCGGTTTCTTTTTCGCTTTCATGATGTTCGGCAGCTTGGCGTAACGAGGCTCATTGAGCCGCAGGTCGGTGGTGATAACCGCTGGCAGACTTACCTGAATAGACTCGAGGCCGCCGTCAACCTCACGCGTTACTTTCATGCTGTCACCGTCGATATCGACTTCGGACGCGAAAGTGCCCTGTGGCCAGTCCATCAATGCGGCCAGCATCTGACCAGTTTGATTGCTGTCGTCGTCGATCGCCTGTTTACCGACGATCACCAGCCCGGGCTGCTCTCGTTCGGCAATAGCGGCAAGTAACTTCGCAACCGCCAGTGGCTGCAGTTCGGCATCAGTTTCTACCAGTACACCGCGGTCCGCACCCATTGCCAGTGCAGTACGAATGGTTTCCTGTGATTGAGAAACACCCAGTGAAACCGCGATTACTTCGTCAGCCTTGCCCGCTTCCTTGATACGCAGTGCTTCTTCTACTGCGATCTCATCAAAAGGATTCATCGACATCTTGACGTTGGCGAGATCAATCCCTGTGCCTTCAGCATTCACGCGCGCCTTGACGTTGTAATCCAGCACGCGCTTTACCGCGACCAGAATTTTCATACTATTGCTTCCTCGTATTCGGGCGAAACTCGCCAGTTTAGACTATGAAATGGGGTTCGGACAGTTTCGCAACGACACGCGATGCAGACCGGACGACCGACTGGACAAGCTGACGCGCACTCGGCGCACCAGCGTTACACAATTCTTTCTGTTACAGCCACAAATGCGAAGCTCGTAGCCAGGCTGCCGCAAGGTTCATCACACTAACAAACGCGTTAGCGCTCGAGGATTGCGGTCAAACCCATACCGCCGGCAGTACAAACCGAAATAACACCTTTGCCGCCCGCATTCTGGTCAAGTAGTTTACCGAGCGTGGCAACGATACGAGCACCGGTGGCAGCAAACGGGTGCCCTACTGCCAGACTGCTGCCAACCACGTTTAGCTTGCTACGGTCTATGCTGCCCATGGGCTCATCTCTGCCAAGCCGGTCGCGACAGTATTCCTCTGACTCCCACGCCGCCAGCGTACATAATACCTGCGCGGCGAACGCTTCGTGTATCTCGTAAAAGTCAAAATCCTGCAGCTGCATGTTCGCACGCTTGAGCATTTCACTCATCGCGACCGCCGGCGCCATCAGCAAACCTTCGCCACTAACAAAGTCGACCGCTGAAGTCTGGCCGTGCGTCAGGTAGGCCAGTATCGGCAGGCCACGCTCGCGCGCCCACTCTTCACTGGCGAGCAATACGCTCGATGCACCGTCGGTCAGTGGTGTACTGTTACCCGCTGTGAGTGTGCCTTTTTCGCCTTTTTCGTATGCCTGACGCAACCCGCTCAGCGCTTCCATTGAGGTATCAGGGCGCATGTTGTTGTCGCGAAGTACCTGCTCGCA
>CAYMFQ010000001.1:111725-128057 GCA_964389335.1 uncultured Granulosicoccaceae bacterium | reverse complement strand
TTCCAGTCACGCGAGTGATTAATTACTGCGCCGGCGTTGGTCTCATCGATTTTTTCACCCTGTAGACTGTACTTGTCGACCAGGCCATTGAGCGTGGTAGACAACATATCGAGGTTGGAAAGATCCGAGTAAGCGGTGTTAGACCGGCAAAACGGGATGCGCACTCCGCCGACAACAGCGACTGGTCTCAAAGTATTGGTCATGATGGCTCCAGTATGTCCGTGGTGATTCAGGCAGCGGATTCTTTTGAACTGCTGTCTGGCAGATCACGCGTTTTCAGGTAGTGCATGGGACCACCGCGAAAGGGAGCGAAGCCGGTTCCAAAGATTATCCCCGCATCCAGTAAGTCATCATCTTCGACAATGCCATCTTTACTGCACGCCTGACACTCATCGAGGAACGGCTTCAGCAATCGACTGGCACGCTCTTCGATCTTGTCATCAGGCTCGTATTCTTCTTTCTGCGGCTTGCCCTTAACCCATGTATAAAACCCGTTGCCCGACTTCTTGCCGAGCTGCCCTTCGTCGATCATCTTGCCGAGTACCTCGGCGGCTGCATCGGCGCCGTCGCCACCCAGATTTTTAACCACACTCAGGCCGACGTCGAGACCCACTGTGTCGGCCAGTTCTATTGGCCCCATCGGCATACCGAAATCGAGCGCCGCAGCATCGATCGCCTCTTTGCTCATGCCTTCGTTATACATCTTCATCGCCTCAAGCATGTAAGGTGCGAGCACCCGATTAACCAGAAAGCCCGGATTACTTTTAACCGGCACAGGGAATCGATTGATCTGACCACAAAACGCATTGCCACGCGATACGACCTGCTGGTCGGTATCCGGTGCATAAACCACTTCAACCAACGGCATTTTGGCGACCGGATTAAAGAAGTGCAGACCTATCAAACGCGATGGTTTTTCAAGCGCTGTCGACAGCGTTTCAAGAGGGATGGCCGAAGTGTTGGTTGCGAGCACAGCATCATCACGCATTTTTGGCTCAAGTGTTTTATAGAGGGCCTGCTTGGCTTCAGCATTTTCGAAGATCGCTTCAATCACAACATCGGCCCGGGCCACGCCTTTGCCATCGACGTCCGGCAAAAATCGCGCGGCTGCAGCATCGGCTGCGTGTTTTGAACGTGTGCGCCGCTTGAACAGTTCTCGAGCGCGTTTGATCGCAGGCTCGATGTACTGCATCTCGCGATCTTGCACAGTGACCTCCATGCCCTGTAACGCACACCAGGCGGCAATATCACCCCCCATCACACCGGCACCGACTACATGCACACGCCGACACTTAAAGTCCTCGTTTTTACCCAGCCGCTTCAGGCGTTCCATTAAATGAAATACGCGTTGCAATCCGCGTGATTCGGGTGACACCAGCAGGCTGCCGAATAGCTCAGCCTCCGCATTAAACTTGGCAGCGCGATCACCCTTTTGCTCCTTCCACATATCAATTAATGCAAAGGGACCCGGGTAGTGCTTAGGATTCGCCTTAGCGGAAGTCTGCTTAACCATTTGACCGGCCAGTGTATCGCGCGCCAGATTTGAATTAACGGCACGCGATACCAGTGACGGGCCCTTAAATTTGCGCTTTTGCATGACTGCCCGTCGCGCCGCCCAGCGCAGATTGCTGTGGCGACTGACCACTTCATCGACCATGCCGAGCGCACGCGCCTGTTTTGCACGGTACAGCTTGCCGGTCAGCATGGCCGTCATGCCTTTCATACCACCGACCCGTTCATTCAGACGCACAGTGCCGCCAAGGCCCGGCATGATGCCGAGTTTGATCTCCGGCAATCCAACACGAGTGCCCGGTACATCGAGCACCATAATATATTTGCAACAAAGAGCGAGTTCGTAACCGCCTCCCACGCAAAAACCGGATACCGCTGCAACGGTGGGACACTTCAGCTTTTCAAGCTTCGCAAAGACAGCGTGGCCCTGTTTTACCAGTTCAGTCACACGCGCTGCATCCTCAAACGCTTCGAACTCTCTGATGTCGGCACCGGCGATAAAACCGTTGTCCTTGCCCGACATGATCACCAGACCGCGCGGCGTATCCGATGTCAGTGCGTCGAGAATAGTGTCGAATTCCGCGATGACATCCTGGCTTAGCGTGTTGGTCGATTCCGATGCACGGTCGATCAGTAGCCAGGCAATGCCGTCGCCATCACGCGAAAGCTTCCAGTGTTTGTATTCAGCTGCTTGCATTTATGTGAGTACCCCGGGTCTGCCGGCGATCATTATCGCCGCCAAAAAATCGAGTCGGCCGGTAACATACGCGCAAACCAGCAGGTTGCGTGAAGCGGTTTCCGGAAGGTTATCGGTGGCTGTCAGAAGGTGTGGCGAATTATTTACGTGCGTACCTGTAATAGCACTCAATATCTGGAGGTGTGTGCGAAATTCAATCGACAACTCGAAACTGTAACACACGCTGCTGGTGCCACAAAGTTGTCACCTAATGCACCAGTGCACAGTGTCAAAATATGACCTTTGTGCCGAAATAAAACCGTGCCTTGCCACCACCGTTGCCGAAACCATAGGCCAGATCAAGGTTTAGATCGGTGTTGACCAGCGACCGGATTTTCCAGCGCAGCCCCGTGCCAAGACTCGCTCGCAGATCGGCCAGCCGCCAGCTGCCATCTCCTTTCACTGCTGCAAAATCACTGATCACCGCCCAGCGCAGCCTTGGGTTGGCCTCAAGTGAGCGCAGGTACTCCCCGTTGAACACAGCCATGGTATTGCCGCGCAGTAGATTTTTTTCAAAGCCGCGCAATGACCGGCTACCTCCAATCTGATAAGACGGATCGCCAAACGACGCATCACTGGCAGCACCGAACCGTACCTGGTAATTCAGGTTTTCAAGCACACGCGGGTTTTGCAATGGCACGTATCCGCGGTAAAACAGATCAAGCCGGTTATAGCTGAAATCGCCGGCCAGAGAGTCCCGGGCTATCGCCAGTGAAATACCGTACTCACGGCCACGTCTTCGATACTCTTCAAGTTGCACATCGTTGTAGGTGCCGGCCAGGCGCAGTTCAGTGGCCGCCCCCGATTCCAGGGTACCGATGTCGCCTGAGATCAGTGAATAGTTTCGCGCACCGGTTACTAGCCCAAAATCAACCCGCCAGCCACTCAGTGCGCTTTGCTCTTCAAGGTAGCGACTGACGATAATCGCCGTGCCGTACTCATTACGTCTGACACGACCTACTGTCTCCGTGTCGACCACCGTATTTTCTTTTTGCTCAACGCCGGTCACGCCCCACGACAAACCGAAGTCAGAATTGAAAAAACGCGGAATCTGGTAGCGCATCGACAGCTGATTGCCAGAGCTGTTGCCACTGCCTTCCTCGCGCCGCGCGGTTATTCGCAGCTTGTGATTCAACCCCATCACGTTGTCAAAACGAACCTGTGCACCAGCACGGATATCGCCATCGGCACTGCGGGACAAGCGCGGTAGTAAAAAACGATAGATCCGCTCACGCACGGTATAGGTTACGGTTCCGGACGCTGCATCGAAACTCGCCCGCACACTTTTAAACAACCCCGTGTTCATAATGGCCTGGCGGCCGGCTTCAAGCCCGGCACCAGTACAGTCAATTCCGGCACGTATATCCAGACGCTGCAGCAGTGTTTTGTCCAGCGTGACTTCATTGCCTTCGAACCGCACCGCTTTAACTGGCCCGTAACACTCAGACTCAACCACAAGTTTATCGGCAAACGCGGTACCGGCAACCAGTGTCAGTATGATTACCGCACAACCGAAGGCCACGGCAGTAACAATTCTGTGCCGACAGTCGCTGTGGAGAATGAATGAATGCTTGCCCATGAATGGCGGGATTCTAACCGCCGGGCTATGTCGCATTGCCTGACAGTTACGTCAGGCTGGCAGGGAGGGTAATGGCTTTACTGCACGACGCTGGATATTTCCACACTGACGTTATCGTCATTCGCAACGGCAATTTCGCCGTACAGATCTCCGCTTTGCGCAATGGCATCACCGGATAACGATATCCTCGCACCCACACTGATCTCTGCAAACTGGCTCAGTCGCATTGCAGGCATCATCGCGTCTGCATCGGTAAGTGTTACTGTGAATGGCAAATCAGCCAGGGTACGACGCGCAACTGCTAGTGGCATTGGTGGACCGCTGGCGGCTTTGGCGTACACGAACACGGTCGTGTCTGCCGGCAGGTCTGCTGCCATCGCATCGGCAATACTGACACTCACGGTCAGCTGATCACGTGTGGTAGCTGGCTGTCCTGCATTGCCTGCACCGGCGGCATTAGCCGTAGCATTGGTATCGCCGCTGACAGTCTCGTTAGCACCAGACGCAGTAGTGTCGCCCTGCTGTCTGGCGCGTTCAATCAGCTGCCTGACTTCGTTTTCAGAGCGAGCATCACCGGCCAGCAGAGGTAACAGTGAATTCCAGGTGGCGATGGCCGCGGTATTATCGCCGCGCTCTGACTGCGCCATACCCAGAAGCCACAAGCCCTGCGGATTCTGAGGTTCCAGTGCCAGAGCACGCTGTAACAGGGGTTCGGGCTCACCAGCCATACTGCCCTGCTGGCTCATTGCGATGGCATCTGCGAGACGGATCAGGATTTCCGGCTGATCACCCGACAGCTGCAGCGAGCGTCTTATCGCAACCACCGCATCGTCGAACTGCCCCATTGTCATGTGGGCCCGGCCCAGCATAAACCAGCCTCTCGCATCTTCAGGCTGCTCGGCGAGGCGTTGCTGTATCTGTTTGACGACATCGTTCATGTCGGGGGCGGGCTGATTACCCGCTACCTGGCCCTGCCGGTCATTTGCCAACGGCAGATTAATCGCCTCTGGAGTGCCGATAGTCAGATAGATAAATCCGGCCGCTATCGGCACCAGCGCCGCCACCGGCCACAGCATCCACTGACCACCTGCCTGCTGTCGGGCTTCAGAACCGGCAGCGATGTCGCCAGCAAGGTCGCGCTCAAGGCGTTCACGTTCGAGTTCAAACTCGGAATTATTCAGCTCGCCTTCGTCGAGCCTTGCCTTAAGCTCGTCAAGTTGCGTTCGAGCGATAGACACATTGAGCTGCTGACGATCAATGTCATCGGTAGCCTGATCTCGTCGACCCAGCAGCGGCAACAGCAACGCCAGCACCAAAATCACCAACGCTGCTGAGAGTAGAAAGAAAATCGACAAGGGAGTCCTGTAACCTATCGTTTAGCGAACCGTTTGATGCGCGGCATCAGGCCCGTTTGTTATCGTCGGAAGAGTTGTCTTGCAGCAGTTTCCTGGCAGCCTCGAGCGATTCTGTGTCTGTGTTAACTGCAGCGCGAGGTTTTCGCGCCTGCATCCACAGCGCAATCAGGCCGGCTGCGAACAGCAGAAAAGGCCCTATCCATAACACCAGAGTCTTAGTGCTAAAGCGCGGCCGGTACAGCACAAACTCGCCGTAGCGCTGCACCATAAAATCGATGATCTGCGACTTACTGTCGCCGCGACTGATCATCGTGTGAATCTCTCGACGCAAATCCTGCGCGAGCGTTGCGTTGGAGTCTGCGATATTTTGATTCTGACAGACCAGGCATCTCAATTCCGCCGCCAGCTCTTTGAAGAGTGCCCGTTGTGCCGGATCTTCCAGTGATTGCTCACTGAATACCGAGGACTGCGCATGGGTGACACTGTTCGGCGTCACACTTAACATCAGTGCCAGCACCAGCGTCGCCAAAAAAGCTCGCAGATTTTGCATGCCAGGCATACCCGTGGAATCACAAGCGTTCATATTAGCGCGCCTGCAGTTCGGCAATCATGGGCAGTATGGTGTTTTGCAGGTCAGCCGGGCTGACCGGGCCAATGTGCTTGTGCCGCACAATACCTTCCTTGTCGACCACAAAGGTTTCCGGCGCACCATAAAAACCCCAGTCAATGCCGATGCGACCATCGATATCAACCGGTACTGCCATGTACGGATTACCGAGATCGCGCAACCATTGCCTGGCACTATCCTGTTCGTCTTTATAGTTTAACCCGACGATATCCACCACGCCCTGTCGGGCAAGATCAACCAGCACCG
Source organism: uncultured Granulosicoccaceae bacterium (assembly GCA_964389335.1). Classification (GTDB taxonomy): domain Bacteria; phylum Pseudomonadota; class Gammaproteobacteria; order Granulosicoccales; family Granulosicoccaceae. The sequence goes on along the minus strand of CAYMFQ010000001.1, from coordinate 122,001 downwards.
GGTGCTCGACACGACATGACGCACACCAGGTACCCCAGATGTTAAAAAGCCACACCTTGCCCTGCATTTGCGCCGGACTAAAATTTTGATCGGAAGCGTACAGGTCAGGCAGCGCAAATTCCGGCGCTGGTTTACCAATAAGCGGCGACGGTACGACCCGCGGATCGCGCTCGAGCCCCATATAAAGAAACGCGCCTATAACGCCAAACAAAACCAGTGGCAGCAGAAACCTCATGTGGCTGACACCGTTGACTCCGAGCGGCTGGTTTGTCGCACTTTCACTTTACGATAGCGCCGGTCGGTTACCGCGATCAAACCACCGAGCCCCATCAGGAAGGCACCCAGCCAAATCCATCGCACGTAAGGCTTGTAGTAGATGCGCATGCTCCACTCATCATTGCCGTTCAGCGACTCACCCAGCGCAAAAAACAGATCGCGAGTTAGCCCGGGGTCGATGGCCGCTTCGGTCATTATTCCCATCTGGCTGCTGTAATCGCGCTTTTGTGCTGCCAGTTGCGCCACCTCGACACCGTTACGCGTGACTACCAGCAAGCCTTCATCAGCGCTGTAGTTCGGACCCTGCACTTGCTCTACACCCTGGAACTCAAACTGATACCCAGCCATTTCATGAACCTCACCGCGAGCCATACGCAGATCAGTTTCGATGCTGTACAAAGATGTCAGGCTGACGCCAACACTGAATACAGCAATACCCAGGTGCCCAAGGGTCATACCCCAGAAACCCGCTGGTATGCTGAACAGCGCAACCAGTTTGTTGTTACGGTTTTTCAGTCGCTCAAACACACCCTGTAACGTGGTGAGAAACACCCAACAGGCCAGTGCCACACCCAGTGCCGCTGCCGGCTTAAAGCCTCCCATCATAAAAGGTACGGCGATGCCTGCAATGACGCTAACCACGATCGCCCAGCTCATCTTTTTGACGATGGCCATGACATTGTCGTTTTTCCACCGGACCAGTGCACCAACACCAACCACCAACGCGACGGCCGCGGCCAACGGTACAAAGATGGCGTTGAAATACGGCAGGCCGACAGAGATTTTAGCAATGCCAAGGGAGTCGAGCACCAGCGGGTATAAAGTACCCAGCAGCACGCTCGCGCAAAGCACCACCATTGCTACGTTATTAAACAGCAAGCCAGCTTCACGCGACTGAACGGTGAACTCTGTGTTACTTCTCAACTGTGGTGCACGCCATGCGTACAACACCAGTGAGCAACCAACCACGACACCCAGGAAGCCAAGGATAAACACACCACGCTCAGGATCATTGGCAAACGCATGCACTGATGTCAGCACCCCGGAGCGCACTAAAAATGTACCGAGCAGACTGAGTGAAAATGCAGTCACAGCCAGCAGTACTGTCCATGCTTTGAACGCACCGCGCTTTTCGGTTGCCGCCAGTGAATGAATGAGAGCGGTACCGATCAGCCACGGCATAAACGACGCGTTTTCGACCGGATCCCAGAACCACCATCCACCCCAGCCGAGTTCGTAGTACGCCCACCAACTGCCGAGCGCAATTCCGAAGGTTAAAAACATCCACGCCACGTTGGTCCATGGCCGCATCCATCGCGCCCAGGCCATATCAAGACGTCCACCGATCAGTGCTGCAACAGCAAAAGCAAACGCAACAGAAAATCCTACGTAGCCCATGTACAGCATCGGTGGATGAATCACGAGGCCAAAATCCTGCAGCAGCGGATTTAGCGACTGACCGTCAACCGGTGCCGGTATGAGTCGATCAAACGGATTGGATGTGAGCAGAATGAACAGCAGAAAGCCGACGCTGATCATGCCCATCACAGACAACACTCTTGCGATCATCTGCATCGGCACCGCACGACTGAACACACTGACAGCCGCGCCCCACAGCGCAAGGATCAGCATCCACAGCAGTAGCGATCCCTCATGCGACCCCCACACACCGGTTATCCGATAGATCAGCGGTTGTGAAAGGTTGGATGTGTTCGCAACGTACTTAACAGAAAAGTCGTTGATCAGGAATGAGTAAGTCAGGACCGCATACGAAATACCGACCATCAGCACCAACACCAGCGACGCCGGTCTGCTGAGCGCCATCCATGAATAGGTGCCGGTGAAACTGCCAATCATCGGCACAACTGACAGCAGAATCGCCACACACAGGGCGAGTATTAACGAAAAGTGTCCAAGCTCCGCGATCATTGGAAGTTGACCGTGGTGGCACCGTGCTTTTCACCGGCTTTTTGCAGCGCATCGGCTACTTCCGGCGGCATGTAATTCTCGTCGTGCTTGGCCAGTACTTTTTTCGCCACAAAAACACCTTCGTCATTGAGGCTGCCAACTGACACGGTGCCCTGCCCTTCGCGGAACAGGTCGGGCAGTATACCGGTGTAACGCACCGGTACAGTCTCACCGTTATCCGTCAGCTCAAACTGCACGGTGATGCCATCGGCATCGCGCACTACACTATTGGCCGCGACCAGGCCACCAATCTTAAACTCAGCCCCGTCGGGCACCTTGCCCTCGACCACTTCAGTGGGCGAATAAAACAGCTGAATGCTATTTTGAAAGGCATTGAGAATAAGCGCGACAGCGCCACCCACGCCGATGACCATCAGGCACACCAGCATTAATTTTTGCCTACGTTTTGGATTCACGTTGTTGCAGTTCCAATTTACGTTTTAAACCAGCGATAATTTTACGTCGTTGCCAAACCGTTGAGATCATCAGCCAGGCCATGACAATGAACGTTGCCGCAAAAGCCGGCCACACAAACGGCCAGTAACCTCCCATAGCGAGAAACTCTTTCACAGACGACCCTCAATCAGGCGTTCGCGCACCCAGCCGGTATTTGCCTCTCGCTGCAAAATCAGATTGCGCGCGCGCGCCAGCATGTTGACTACATAGAACAGATTAAAGCCCAGCGCCATAAGCAGCAGCGGAATCAGCATGCTGATATGAATCGACGGGGTATCGAACTTGGTAATAGACGCCGGTTGATGCAAAGTGTTCCACCATTCAACCGAATAGTGAATGATAGGGATATTTACCACCCCCACAAGGGCAAGAATTGCGACCGCTCTCGCAGCAGTGGCAGGGTTTTCAATTGCCGCTCGCAATGCCATGTACCCAAAGTAAATAAAGAGCAGAATCAGTTCGGATGTCAGGCGCGCGTCCCACTCCCACCAGGTGCCCCACATCGGCCGCCCCCACAGTGACCCGGTGAGTAGTGCGAGGAAAGTAAACGCGGCACCGATGGGTGCCGACACCTCAGCGACAATATCGGCAAGCTTCATTTTCCACACCAGAAAAATGGCGCTGCACACTGCCATCACCATGTAGATAAACATCGACATCCACGCGGATGGCACGTGCACATAGATGATGCGATAGCTTTCGCCCTGCTCATAGTCCGTTGGCGCCACGAACAATCCGCGGTAAAGGCCGACCGCGATCAGACCGGCGCACAGCACTGAGAGCCACGGCAGCAGTATCTCGGAAAGCCGATAAAAGTTTCGCAACGAAGCGAGTCGGTGGAACCAGCGGAACATTATCGCGGGACCTCTGTGGGCAAGTGCTGTGTGTACATATGATCTTATTTACGCTCTGATTGCCTGATCTGATTGCTGTGGCTGGTTTTCGTGGCCGCAGTCACTCGGCGCTGATACGCAACGCCGCCGCTGTTGCGAGCGGCGCCAAAGATAACGCCAGCAGCAAGATAGCGCCCAGAATTGACAGTTGCGCTTCGATCGCAAAACCGGATGCAGCAGCCACCACGGTGCTGCTGCCGAAAATTAATACGGGAATGTACAGAGGGAGAACCAGCAGCGCCAACAATACACCGCCCTTGCGCAAACTGACGGTCAACGCAGCGCCGATCGCACCAATCAAACACAGGCTGAGTGTACCGAGCATCAGCGAGGCCAACAAGGCGGGTAACGCGGCGCCGGGCAATTGCATAAAGATAGCCAGCAGCGGCGACAACAACAAAAGCGGCAATCCCGACACCAGCCAGTGCGCGGTCACCTTTGCCAATACCAGCACGGTAAGCGGATGCGGGCTCAGCAACAACAGTTCAAGGGTGCCATCGTCGTAGTCTGCTCTGAATAAGCCATCGAGGCCGAGCAACGTCGCCAGCAATGCAGCAACCCAGAGTACACCTGGTGCAATTTCGCGCAGCAGCTCGCCATCAGGCCCAACACCGAGTGGAAACAGCGTCACTACAATGACGAAAAAAACCAGTGGATTCAGCCAGTCACTGCTGCGCCGCACGGCAAGCATCAGGTCACGCTTTAGTAAATTGAAGTAAGCGCTGCCCACTACCAGTCACTCAGGCGCAGAACCTGCACATCGCAGTCGCCCAGTGTCAGCGGCTGATGAGTGGTGTAGACCACCATGCCATCGTTGCCGACGTGCTCGGTGATCAAGGACTCCACAAGCGCCTTACCGTGTACATCGAGCGATGTCAGCGGTTCGTCGAGAATCCACAGCGGTGTCTGCGCGACCAGCAACCGTGCCAGGGTTACACGGCGACGCTGCCCGGCTGACAAAGCACGGCACGGCAGCTCCGCCTGCACGGACAAACCGACGCGGTCTATCGATGCAGGGATAAGACTACTGTCAGCACCGCTTAGCGACGCACTTGCCTGTAGGTTTTCGATAACGGACAGATCCCCTTTTAAACCCTCGTGATGGCCGATGTACGTGAGCTCCGAGAAAAACTGATCACGCTTCTCCGGCAACGTCACACCACGCCAGCTAACACTGCCTTCCTCAAGGGGTACGAATGTGCACAACCCGCGCAACAAGGTTGTCTTGCCACTGCCATTATCACCGCTTACTTGCAGCACCTGACCACCCCCAACCGCGAGGTTGAGACCGGCAAACAGGCAATGCTCACCTCTGAAAACGGCGAGGTTGCTTGCCTGCAGCTCCTGCGGCTGTTGTGGTGCGCTGCTCAATGGCAGTACCGCAGTAGCACAGTGGCCTTGTCACAATTCTGGTAACGGATCATTGGCAGCCACCCTCGACTGTTGTTTGTTTTTATTGTCGTATTCATCGATGGCACTGGTCAGAGCCCGGTGCACGAGTTTCAGATCAATACTGGTCTTACGTTGCGCGTACACAGATGATTCAAGGCGCTGTAGCTGAGTTGATAACTCGTTATTGCTTTGCTGTAGTCGCCGGGCGACATCAAGCACACTAACCGGAGGTCGCTCCGGCCATCGTGCAGTCGACCAGGCAAGCAACCCTGCAAGATAGCGTTCGTGTTGATTCGATTCACTCAATGCTGTCAGATCACGCAGGGCCTGTCGCTCGGCAACTGCATTTACATTTTCAGCATTGACCGCTGCGGGCTTTGCCGCCGCCCGACGCCTGCGTCGCGCGCTTGCGAGCCACGCCAGCACCGTGAAAAGCCAGCCGGCAAACATTACCACAGCCACAATCGCCCACAGGTTTTGTCGCCCCGGCAGCAAAGCCGTACCAGCTGGCTGCGGCGCTTCAGGCACCGCTACTGCTGAAAACTCGGCAACGGGTTGCACTGGTGTGCTCTCGGGCTGCGTTTGCGCATCGCCACTCACCACGAACTGCTGCGCGGGGATGGTTGCGGTGCGTTCGGCATCTGCCGCGGTATCCCACCATCGCAATTCAAACGCCGGCAGGGTCAGATTGCCAGGACGCTGCGGAATGATTGACCATTTTTCGGTGCGCCGACTGATCACGCTGTCTTCGCCAGCCTGAGTTTCAAGTGCAGGTACGTCCGGATAGATCTTCAGCCCGTCAACCTGCGGCAGCTTAATCTCCGGCAACTGTGTAGCTGTTGCGCCGTCTGTAGTCAGGGCCACGCTGAAAGTCAGTGGCTCGCCAACCTGACTGCTGGCCGGATCAGACGACCAGGTCTCCTGCAGATCGAGCTGTCGTACCGGCAACCACCAGTCTGCGGTGCTTTGCGGGGGGCGCGGTCTGACCTGTATCTGCATGGAGTCACTGCGAAAATTTATGCGTCGCGTAGGCGTGTTGCGCAAAATCAGATTACCGCCGTAACCCGCATCCTTCACGTTACCCACGACCTTGATGCGCGGGATGTCATAGCTGCCACTGCGTTGCGGGAACAGTGCATAGCGCCACGTATGCACGCGGTACTCCGTGCCATTGCGGGTTTCAAGCCGCTGCGGGTCACCGGGTATTTGCTCGATCTGCATATCGGCTATATCCGGCAGCTCGGGCTCGGCCGCCGCCAGCGTGCCATCGTCAAACACATGCAGGGACAGAATCGCCTGCGCCTGCACATAGGGCTCGGCATTATCGATGGATAGCTCTGCAAACACATTGTCGCGCGGCACCACCCCTGGCGTACCGCGCTCGACCACTTCGATGGTGATTTTTTCACTGCGCTGTCCGTCGGCTTCAAACGCGGGAATGTCTGATGCCCCGAGATGCTTTGGCAGCAATTCCAGCAGCATGGTGAAGCGTGACTTGACCACACCGTTGTCGACGAACTGGCTCTCCTGGCGCCGCGAACCGACAATATCGAAGCGACGATTCAGCGAGGTGGTATCCGGGTAGCCGCGCAGGTCTTCGCCAATGATGTACAGCAGTACTGTCTCACCGTCGACGACGGTTTGTTTCTTGACTTCGGACTTGAGGCTGGCGGCAAAGCCGGTGTCAACGCGCACCAGTAGCAGCACCAGCAGCAACGCGGTGTATTTGATCGCCTGACGCATCAGGCTCACTTTCCCATTCATTGCGCGCCTCACCATGGCTCCGGCAGGTCAGTCACGTTTTCATGCTGAATCATATGGTTAAGTTTAATCTTGTTTCTTAGGAGTTGAGAGGGATCATCGGGTATACGTCGCATCCACTGTTCGGTGGCCTGCTCACTCTCGCTGATGGGCTGAGTTGCTTCGTGCTCGGCATCCCCGGATGAAGCCGACTGCGCAGACTCATCCGGCTCGGCTCCCTGTTGTTGTTCAGGCATCTCCTGTTGCATTTCCTGTTGTTGTGCCTGTTGCTGTTGTTGTTGAGCCTGTGCATCCTCTTTTGAAGTACTCAACTCGCCCCCCTGATCACTCTCGCCAGATGAGTCGTTATCCTGGCCTTGTTCGCCAGGCTGCGAATCGCTCTGTTGAGATTCCTGCGAATCACCCTGCCCGGAATCGCTCTGCTGCTCTTTCTGATCCTGTTCGCTCTGGTCCTGCTGCCCCTGCTGCTCTGACTGGTCAGACTGTTGTTCGTTGCCATCGTTGTCTGAGTCACCCTCACCCTGTTGAGACTGATTTGACTGTTGCTGGTCAAGCAGTTGTTTTGCGATATCGAGATTATGTGCCGCGTCGTCATTCGCAGGGTCGGTCTCAACCGCCTTTTCAAACAAATCCACCGCGGCCTGATAGTCCCCGCCCTTCGCCGCTGCGGTGCCCGCGTTGTATAGCGATGTGGCATCGGTGGCAGTTGAAAACTCCTTCTGCGCCTCGGCAAAGTTGCCGCTGCGAAAGTGGCTGATACCGCGCCAGGATGGATCGCGAAATACTTCACTTGCTCGTGCAGCATCGCCAGACTCAAGCAGTTCTGCCCCCTGCTGATCCGGCGTCTTCCACCAACTGCTCGGCGATTCTCGCTGTGTTTCTGGTTGTTCTTGCGTTTGTGTTTGGGCTAATGCCGACAACGAGACACTCGCCAGACTGATTGCTAACAGCTTGCGAATCATCACAGCCATCCTCGTCGAAAAAACAGCGCCGCAAATGGCAGTGCAAGCAGCACCAGCCAGGGTCCGCGGTCTTGCCACACTTCTGTCTGCCGCTGCTGTTCGTTTTCCTGCACATCACCGCTCACACGGGATGCGCTAAACAGTCGATTAATGTCTCGATCACCGGTGACAGCGTCGGTGTACACACCACCACCGGCACCGGCAAGCTCTGCCAGGCCATCAGGGTCCATTTTTGCCACCACAATATTGCCGCGTTGATCTTTAACAAAGCCACCCTGCTCCTCGCGAATCGGCGCACCTTCGCGAGTGCCAAAGCCCATTACTGATAAGGTATAGCCTGCGTCAGCTGCTTTGCGTGCCTCACTGAGCGCAGTGCCTGTGACCGGGCTGTCGGTCAACAGCCAGATATTGCCACGTCGACTGCCCGCTCCTTCCAGCAGCTCGACCGCGCGTGCAATCGCCAATCCAATGCGACTACCCTGCGCAGGTACGATTGATGTGTCCAGCGAGCCGAGCATGGAACTGATGGTCTGAGCATCATCTGTCAGAGGCGCCACGACATAGGGCACCGCCGCAAACACAATCAACGCCGTCTGCGTGTCTTCTGTGCGAGCCAGAATATCGGTCAGCTTTTGTCGTGCCCGCTCCATTCGCGTCGGGGCGAGATCGGTCGCATCCATTGACCGGGATAAATCAACCACCAATACCAGCTCATCCGCTCCACGGTAAACCGGTGTCAGGCTGCGCTCCCAACTCGGACCGGCCAGAGCGACAATCGTCACCAGCCAGCCAACTGCAATTGCAACGAGTGGCCAGCGCGCGGCTCGTCCATGCTGTCGATCCAGCAGATGCTGCAACAGCGCCGGATCGACGACACCACGCCAGCGATTGGCACGACCGGCATGGCGCAACAGCAACCACACCAGTAAAAGCATAGGCAGAATGGCCAGCAGCCAGTAGGGCCTGAGAAAATGGAAATGCTCCATCACACCGTCCTGCGCCAGGCAATCAGTGCGCTGAACAACAGCGCTATCGCCAGTGGCCAGATGTATAACTCGGTGCGTGGGCGCTGTTGCACACCGTCGATTTCACTCGGCTCCAAACGACTGATTTCTTCGTAGATAGCCTGCATTTCCGAAGTATTTCGCGCCCGAAAATAGCGACCTCCGGTTAGATCAGCGATTTCAGTGAGCGTTTCTTCATCGAGCGAGCGCGACGGGTTCACCACGCGTGGTCCGAATACTCCACGCACCGTCACCTGCTCGGCACCGACACCAATTGTGTGTATACGCACATCGTTTTCGGCGGCGACTCGCGCTGCATCAATCGGTGCCACCGCTCCGGCTGTGTTGGCACCATCGGTCAGCAGAATAAACACCCGTGACTCTGCGGGCCTCTGCCTCAGGCGTTTCACGGCCAGGCCAATGGCGTCGCCGATTGCGGTAGACCGGCCAATCAGGCCAACAATCGATTCACGCAGAAAGTGCTGCACGGTCTCGAGGTCGTAAGTCAGTGGCGTTTGCACCTGGGCGTTGTCGCCGAACAGAATCAAACCGACGCGATCCCCCTGACGTTCGCTGATAAACTCAGCCGCAACCACCTTTGCCGCATCCAATCGCTCAACACTGCGGCCGTTGAGCTGAAAGTCCCGCTCGCGCATGCTCTGAGAAATATCCAGACCGAGCATTAAATCCCGACCGGTGAGCGGCGTATCGATAACATCGCCAATCCACTGCGGACGCATCGCTGCCAGCACCAGTGCGCACCACATCAACAGTGCTAACAGCCAGCGTCCACCGCCCAGTGCACGCGACTGCGTGGCAGGCAGCGTGTTCAGTTGATTAAAAAACGGTACCCGCAGGGCTGCCTCCTGTCGCGCCGGTGCCGCTGGTACCAGCCAGCGAATAATCAACGGTAAAGGCAACGCCGCAACCAGCCACCACCACGCAAAGCTAAACACGGCTGACACCCCCTTCTGCTACAGGGGCAATCGACGTGGACTGACTAAGGTCTGCGCGTTGAATGGTTTGTCGAGTCAATTTGAGCAATGCAGGTAACTGCTGCGATAGCGCCGGTTGACCGGGGTTGGCATAGGGCAAACTGATCAGCAACTTACCGACCCCTTCGCTGTAGTCGCGGGTCTGGCCAATGTCATCAAGCACCCGCAACCACGCCTGATCGGTGGCTGCGGCAACCCGGGAGCGTGGCCCCACATTCAACGCTACGCGGCGCATCAACACGGACAATTCGCGCACCCTCTGCACATCATCCGACCCGTTAACTATCGCCTGATGTTGTTTTAGTGCAGCCCGCCGCCACCGGTTTGCACGCCAGTGTCGAAACCAGAAAACCAGCGCCACAATCAAGCCCAGCAGCAAGGCGGCAACCACCCACCAGCCAATAGCCGGCGGCCACCATCCCGGCGACACAGGCAGCTGCACGTCACGCAACTGCGCCAGTAATTCCTGCTCGCTCACACCATCCCCGCCACACGAGCAAAGCCGGTTTGCATCCGATCGGAACTTCGCAAAGCACCGCTGCGAATATAGTTAAAAACAGGGACACCCA
>CAYMFQ010000001.1:102059-111625 GCA_964389335.1 uncultured Granulosicoccaceae bacterium | reverse complement strand
CGATCGGAACTTCGCAAAGCACCGCTGCGAATATAGTTAAAAACAGGGACACCCAAGTTAAAAGCGGGGATACCCATACTTTTTCGAGCATTAGTAAAAACAGGGACACCCATACTTTTTCGAGCATAGACACCCAAAGCCGTGTCCTGCGAATGAATGGGTGTCCCACTTAACTTCATTCCTGCAAGGCAAGGCAAATCAATAAGTATGGGTGTCCTTGTTGTAGCACCTGCTACGTGGCTGGCTGTTGCTTTCATGATCAGGCGCTGCCAGGTAGCTGGCGCAGCAGATACGCAGCCATGTCGGTGAGTGATTGATCAACCTTGCATTCGCTGTAACTGTTGCCATGGCCGCGGAATACGGCACGAGTATGGGCGCAACGCTGCTGGAACTGATCGTGGTAGCTGGCTCGGACCTGCTCTTCATCAGTGTGCAACGATGCACGGGCACTGCCATCGCTAATCGCGTACGTCGCGGGTGGTGGCAGCTCGGCTTCAAGTGAGTCGTAGATGCGGCACGCTGCCAGATGGTTGTGCATCAGCAGGTGGTTCAAATGGCCGGATGGCCGGGTTGAAAAATCTGCAAAATCAGATAGCAAACAAATCGAGCTGCCGGTGTGAGCACTGCGCTTTAATCGTTTAAAAATATCCGGCAACGACTGAGCCTGAGGTTGCACAGCGGGCCCCTGATCGCGCGCCTCGGCGTGAGTGACGGCGATAGCACTAAGCAATCGGCTTACACCACGTGACCCTTCACCGGGCGGGCATTCGCGAATGCGCTCATCACTGAAAACCAGTCCGCCAACGCGGTCTCGGTTGGCCGCCGCAGCCCATGCCACCAGCGCGGCAATTTTCGCGGCGACGACAGATTTGAAAGCCGTGCGCGTGCCAAAAAACATCGAGCTGCGCAAATCAACGACCAGCAAAAACGGGCGATCGCGCTCTTCGTTAAATACCTTGGTGTGCGGTCTGCCTGAACGTGCGGTGACTTTCCAGTCGATCGAACGCACGTCGTCGCCGTGGTTGTATTCGCGAACTTCGGCAAAATCAAGCCCGCGGCCGAGCGCCCTGGATGCGTTGCCACCGGCATTGCTGGCGAGCACACGCCTGCCCGCCGGTCGCTTCACCAAAGGCAGCGACTGGCGCAACCTGACAAGGGTACTGAGCGTGACCCGGGTGGCCTCGTCGTCTGCAACACCCACCGACTCTCCAGCCGGGTCGGCAGCAGCGTTTGCGTGGAAAAAACGCATCATCGTATCGACTGCTAAGGAACACCAATGTCTGACAATAGATGGTCAATCACCGAGTCGACGGTAACGCCTTCAGCTTCTGCCTCATACGACAGGATGATGCGATGCCGAAGCGTGTCGTGAACCACCTCCTGCACATTTGACGGCGAGACAAAATCCTGACCATTGAGCCACGCGTGTGCCCTTGCGCAGGTGTCCAGTGCAATGGTGCCGCGCGGCGAGGCACCATGTGCAATCCAGCGCACCGGCCCCATTCTGCGATCGCGAGCTCGTGTCTCCACTATTAGCCGAACCAGATATTCCTCAACCGGCTCTGACATGTAGATACCGGCGATTTCAGCGCGCGCCTGAAATACATCAGTGGCCGTCAGCTGCTCGGGTGGCATTGCGGCTGCCACCGCCGGATTAGACTCGGACCGAACCAGCCGCAATATTTCAATTTCGCGGCTGGCATCCGGGTAGTCGATCATCACGTGCATCAGGAAGCGGTCAAGCTGAGCCTCGGGCAGGCTGTAGGTTCCCTCCTGCTCAATCGGGTTTTGCGTCGCCATCACCAGAAAAAGATCTGACAGCGGGTAGGTTTTTTGCCCCACCGACACCTGCCGCTCCGCCATTGCCTCAAGCAATGCGGATTGCACCTTGGCTGGCGCGCGATTGATTTCGTCGGCAAGAATGATCTGGTTAAAAAGCGGGCCGGACTGAAATTTAAACTCCCCACTCGCTGGCAGATAAATCTCGGTGCCGGTTATGTCCGCCGGCAGCAAATCAGGCGTGAACTGAATGCGTTGAAAGTCACCCTGCACGCGACTGGCGAGTTCTTTAATCGCACGGGTTTTAGCTAAGCCGGGTGCGCCTTCAACCAACAGATGGCCATCGGCCAGCAGCGCGATTATCAATCGATCAACCAGCCTCTGTTGACCAATGATGGTTTGGGAAAGCTCGTTTCTAACAGCAGATATCTTTTCGTGTACGCTCATAATCACAGCAGATTATTCTAGTTTTCTAACGCTCGGAGTCTGCGCGGTAGAAGTCCGCGTAGCGAGAGTGTTACCGGTTGTGCCTGTAAATGAATTTATTTGAGAAGCATAGTTGTTCCTACGCGACGATATAAAGCCATTTTCAGGTGCAATCCGGCGCACTCGCAGTAGCGGAGGTTCTGCCGTGCAGGCTCCTTGGGGACCTGGAATGACAGCACCTGTGTTCACTGCCAGGTGCAGCTATTCTTTTCTCCCGACTTGTTAATAGTTACAGTCCGCGAATTAACAAGTCCTGACCAGGCGGACCAGCCACCAACAGCTCGCCGTAGTGTTAAGCTGTGACAATTTCACTGTCTGAAAGTTGACGCCGTACAACGCGTTCCATACAACCAGGCTTGCACAACCGTTGACCGACTATCATGACTGACAAACCCTCCGCGGCGCGCGCTGTGCTGATCACCGGCTGCTCAAGCGGAATAGGATTGCATGCCGCCCACGAGTTGCAGAAAAAAGGCTTTCGCGTTTTTGCCACTGCCCGCAAAACCACCGATGTCGACAAACTTAACGCAGACGGCCTGACAGCACTGCCACTCGATCTGGACGACGCGCAAAGTATAGGGAACTCACTCAGCCAGGTGTTGGAGCAAACCGGTGGAAACCTTTACGGTTTGTTCAACAACGGTGGGTTTGGCCAGTCCGGCGCGATTGAAGACCTGCCTACGGAAGCGCTTCGGGCGCAATTTGAAACGCTGGTGTTCGGCTGGCACGAATTGACCCGACAGGTGCTTCCGGTCATGCGGCGTCAGGGCTACGGGCGCATTGTGCAAAACAGTTCCGTACTGGGCTTCGCCGCGATGCCCTACCGCGGTGCTTATAACGCCGCCAAGTTCGCCATTGAGGGGCTATCAGATACCCTGCGACTTGAGCTGCGCGATACGGACATACATATCAGTGTCATACAACCGGGTCCCATACGTTCGCGCTTCAGAGCCAACGGTCTGCAGAAGTTTATCGATCATATTGATATGCAAAACAGCGCTCATCGCGGCTACTACGAAGACACCCTGGCACGCCTGCAAAAAAGTGGCGATGCCAGTCGCTTTACCCTTGGACCGGAGGCCGTCACAGAAAAGCTCCTGCATGCACTGACGAGCAGCCGGCCCAAACAGCGCTACCGTGTTACAACCCCGACAATCGCTTTTGCTGTTGCAAAGCGCCTGCTTCCGGGGGTTGCACTCGACCGTATCCTCGCTTCAATTCGCTAATTGGCTGTGTAAAAAACCATGGCAAAAATAATCCTGATGAGCGGCTCTGTATTCGGCGCTGCAACGATCACCGCTGACGATATTGAAACCGCGTTGAGCGATGCTGGTCACGAGGTGCAGCGCCCGGATCCGCCGGCAATCGAGCAGCTTATCGACGAGAGTTTTGAATGGCTGATTGTCTGTACGTCTTCAACTGGCAACGGCGATGTGCCGGATGAGCTGGTACCACTCTACAGCGCGCTGAAAAACGACTATCCGAAAATTATTCACCTGAAATTCGCTGTGGTGGCGCTGGGCGACAGCTCTTATGAGAACTTTTGCGGTGGCGGACTCGCTATTGACGATGCACTTGCGGATCTCGGTGCCACGCGTGCAGCGGAACCGCTGAAAATCGATGCGCTGGAAACCACCGAACCGGAAGAGATTGCACCGCCATGGGTTGTTGATATCATCAACGGCCAACAGACATAAGCCTCCAGTGCCTAAACGCCAAACAACCTGAAGAGTCCTACCATGCAGCAGACAGAACAGATAAAAGATAACGGTGGCTGGTTAAAACGATTTGTGCACAGTTCGTCGAGCTGCCATTGCGATATGACTTTCTCGGTGTTTTTGCCGGCACAGGCTGAATCGGAAAAAGTACCGGTGCTCTACTATCTGTCCGGCCTGACCTGCACTGACGATAACGTACGCACCAAAGGCGGCGCACAACGTTACGCCGCTGAACATGGCCTGGCTCTGGTCATGCCCGACACCAGTCCGCGTGGTGATGACGTCCCCGATGCAAGTGATCGCTACGATCTGGGTAAAGGTGCCGGTTTTTACGTCAACGCCACTCGCCAGCCCTGGTCAAAGCACTATCACATGTATTCCTATGTAACAGAAGAACTGCCGGCACTAATCGCGGAAAACCTGCCTGTCGATGCAACACGCGAATCCATCACTGGACACTCAATGGGCGGCCACGGTGCGCTGATCAGTGCGTTAAAGCAGCCCGGCAGATACCGTTCAGTTTCCGCATTTGCGCCAATTGGCAATCCGGTTAACTGCGCCTGGGGCCACGGTTGCTTCGGCTCGTACTTGGGCGACGATCAGGCGCAGTGGAAAGACTGGGACGCGACCGAACTGATTTCAGGCGGGGCTGCATGCCCGCCAATGCTGGTTGATCAGGGTAGCGATGATTCGTTTCTGACTGAACAACTTAATACAGACAAATTAACCGATGCATGTAACAAAGCCGGGCTCGAGGCGACCATACGCATGCAGGAAGGCTACGACCACAGCTATCATTTTATATCCACATTCATTGGAGAACATATCGCGTTTCACGCGCGTCACCTGAAAAACAACAGTTAGCATCCCACGTTTACAAACTGCAATTGGCCTGACCAGTGCTTGTCACTAACATGACCTGCCGGAACGATCGGTCACAGGCGTGGATCTATTCAAGCTAAACATCAGGGGCATGAAGCCCTCTAACATTGCCGCGGAAACAACCGCGGCAAAACGCACTGTAAAGCCCGCGGTAAAACTCGCTATTGGTGGCATCGTTACCGCCATCGTGATAACCGCCTGCGCGAGCTTGCCAACTACAGCGGCGAACAACATCTGCTCGGTCTTTAACGTAAAAAGCGGCTGGCACCACAGCGCCAAAAGCATGCAGGCGAAGTGGGATATACCATTGCATGTGCCAATGGCGATGATGTACCACGAAAGTAAGTTCAGAAGAAAAGCGAAACCACCACGGCGCTATCTGCTTGGGTTCATCCCATGGAAGCGACGCAGCAGTGCCTATGGCTATGCACAGGCTGTTGACGGCACCTGGAGCACCTATCAGCGCGACACCCGCAACCGTGGCGCGCGCCGCACCGACTTCGACGACGCACTTGATTTTATGGGCTGGTATATCGACAGGTCGTCACGTGTGAACGGTATCAGTAAGCGCGATGCCTATCGGCAATACCTTGCCTACCACGAAGGCTGGACCGGCTACAAACAGCGCAGCTACGAAAAAAAGCAATGGCTGCAGCGCGTGGCCAGTAATGTGGATCAATTGTCAAAGCGCTATGAAGCGCAATACGCGGGCTGCAAGAACAACCTGAACCGAGGTTTCCTGCGGCGCTGGTTTAGCTAAACTAAAAGCGCGTGCCATCACCGGTGCCGCGCTTCAGGTCGCCAGCAATATAATACGCCACCAATCCGCCGGCCAGTGCCCCAAACAAATGCCCTTCCCACGATACGCCACTGTTGGTCGGCAACACGCCTGACAGCAGTGTCGATCCGTAGGTGACCGCAACACCAATGGCGATGCAGGCCGACAGCAGCCGCTTCTCGAAAAAGCCCGCACACACCAAAAAACCGATCAATCCAAACACCAGCACACTGGCACCAATGTGAATAGCGGTGCGTCCGAACAGCCATAATGCAATACCAGCCAGCACACTGATCATCACCACAATGTCTATGCTGTTAGCCCGAGACCCGGCAAGCAGCGCCAACAGCACTGCCAGCGGCACAGTGTTGCTGAGGATATGGGCTAAGTCGCCGTGCAGGAATGGCAGCGTGACAATGCCCGTCAGTCCACGCAGTGAACGCGGTATCAGGCCGAAGGTTTCAAGTGGCAGAAAGCGATCAAGCACAAATACCAGCCAGATAAGACCGACAAACAACGCAATGCCGCGCAGATCAGCACCGATGGAATGAACGTGCTCAGCGGCACTCAAAGATCTCTTGCGCATGATCGGGTTACCTGTTCTAAATCGCCA
The DNA here is from genome assembly GCA_964389335.1 of uncultured Granulosicoccaceae bacterium. Lineage (GTDB taxonomy): Bacteria > Pseudomonadota > Gammaproteobacteria > Granulosicoccales > Granulosicoccaceae. Next base: position 105,369 of record CAYMFQ010000001.1, on the reverse strand, counting down.
GGCTGGTATTCTACCCACAGGCGATGAAATTCAGTCATTATCCACACAGCAGTTTTCATACTACTAATCTTCGAACCACCATCTACAAGCACGGGCACGATGAAAACCTTATTCGATCTGGCGCGCAAGCTGGAAAAAAACAAGCTCAGCAGTCGCCAGCTGGTAGAACACTGCCTGGCCAACATCGACGACGAACAGGGCGAAGGCCACAACACCTTTATCTCCGTTTATCGCGAGCGCGCACTTGCTGAGGCCGATGATGCTGATCGCGCACGCAAACAGAACCGCCACACGTCCCCGTTTGCCGGCATTCCCCTGTCAATCAAGGATCTGCTCGATGTTGCTGGCGAGGTGACGACGGCCGGATCACATGTACTCGACGAACAGCGCCCGGCCACGCGTGATGCACCGGTGGTACAGCGCCTCAGAAGCGCAGGCTTTATCGTTATTGGCCGCACCAACATGACCGAGTTTGCGTATTCCGGACTCGGTATTAATTCGCACTATGGCACACCGGCAAGCCCCTGGGATCGCAGCACACGCAGAATTCCGGGTGGCTCCAGCTCGGGCGCGGCAGTATCAGTCACAGACGATATGGCAGCCGGGGCAATTGGCACCGATACCGGTGGCTCGACACGCATACCCGCGGCCATGTGCGGCATTGTCGGGTTTAAGCCGAGCGCCGAGCGCATCCCGACTGAAGGCTGCACGCCCCTGTCGACAACGCTTGACTCCATCGGCCCATTAGCGAACACCGTCACCTGCTGCGGCATACTGGACGCCATCATGGCCGGCAGCGATCAGATTGATATTGAGCCGTTTCCACAGGTGGGACTGCGCCTCGGCGTGGTTGAGGGCCTGACGACTGAAGATCTGGATCCGCAGGTCGCCAGCGCCTATCAGGATGCGCTGACACGGCTCGGCAAGCGCGGCGTACTGACCAAGGTGGTCAATTTGCCCGAGCTCGAGGCGTACTACGCCCACGCCAATCTAAGCAGCATTGTTGGCGGTGAAGCACTGGCCTGGCATCAGCAGTTCCTGCCGCAGCGCGCTGAGTTCTATGACCCGTGGGTACTCAAACGCATAGAGGCCAGCAAGTCGTACACGGCAGCAGACTATGTCGATGCGCTGCACCGCCGACAGGCCTGCCAGCACGCCACCAGCAGGCGTACCAGTGGCCTCGACGCGATCGTAATGCCGACCTGTGCACTGCCGCCACAGCCCATTGCCACACTGACTTACGATGCCGATGCATCGCGCCGCGTGAACATGCTGAATTTGCGCAACACATCCATTGCCAACACACTCAATGCACCGGCCATCTCGATACCCTGCCACCCTGCCGATTCGGCACCGGTCGGCTTTATGCTGATTGGAAAATCGGGCAGTGATCGCGAGCTGCTGTCAATTGCACACAGCATCGAAGCCATCGTGCGCGGCAGCAGCGAGTAACCGCACGACTAACCGCGCACGTAACCTAAATTGAGCACTGCTAAACTGACAGGTGTGGTTTACCATAGCCACTAACTTGCGTCTAAGAACACAGAAAAGGTCCCAGCATGGAAACCGTCAATTTTACCGCGATGAAAGATGGCACTCGTGAAGAGTATGAGTTTCTGCGCACTCAGGAAGATGCCTTTTTTGCGATGACGGCAGACCGCCTGTTGCGTGAGCTGGCCTCTCAGGAACATGAAACCATCGGTGGCTATAAAATCACGCGCCTGCAGCACGCACTCCAGTCAGCCGCCAGAGCCGAGCGCGACGGTGCTGACATCGACTGGGTGGTTGCAGCACTGCTGCACGATATCGGCGATGGCCTCGCCCCCCAGAACCACGACCGCATGGCCGCCGAGATTCTGCGTCCGTTTGTGCGCGAGGAAGTGACCTGGGTGGTAGAGCATCACGGTGCCTTTCAAATGGTGTACTACGCGCACCACTACGAGGGCTGGAATCAGTTTGAACGCGACAAGTACAAGGATTCGCCGTATTACCAGAGTTGTATTGATTTTTGCGAGCGCTGGGATCAATCCTCGTTCGATCCCGAATACGACATGCCGGAACTCAGTCACTTCGAGCCGGCCGTTCGAGAGGTTTTCGCACGCAAGCCCTACGATCCAGCGACAATTCAGACTGGCGTAGTTTCTGGGCTAATACCTGCATAACAACGCATTCACGTTGTTCAACTGGCGTAATCGACCATCGTCACCGACGGTCGCGGGGTTATCCTGCGTGCAGCCTGCCGGTGCCTTAACCGCAAATAAATCCGAATGTCATCAATCAGTATATTTCTCAAAGGCATGGCGATGGGCGCTGCCAATGTCATACCTGGCGTGTCCGGCGGCACCATTGCGCTGATCACCGGTATCTATGAGCGTTTGATCAACGCCATTAAATCCGCCGATCTTACCGCGCTCCGGCACCTGCTCAAGGGTGAGTGGCGCGTGTTCTGGACCATAACCGATGGTAGCTTTTTGCTGGCACTGTTTGCTGGTATCGGCTTCAGCATTATCACGCTCGCTAAGCTGCTCGAGTTTCTGTTGCAAAAACACGAAACACTGACCATGGCCTTTTTCTTCGGGCTGATTCTGGTCTCGATATACTTCGTCGGTAAAACCGTTAGGCAGTGGTCGGTTTCAACGGTTGCGGCACTATTGATCGGCATCGTTGTCGCGGTTGGTATCGCGCTGCTCGCACCGGCTTCGGAGAACAGTGCATTTGGCTATGTTTTTCTGTGTGGCATTGTGGCGATGTGCAGCATGATACTGCCCGGGCTATCCGGCTCCTTTGTGTTAATTATCATGGGTAACTACGCACTGATACTGGCGGCCATCGGCAGCGCCAATCTGTCGGTGCTGATTCCTCTGGCACTCGGTTGTGCGTTTGGACTGGTTGCGTTTTCACACCTGCTGGCGCTTATTTTCAAGCACTTCCACGATCAAACCATCGCACTGATGACCGGCTTTATTGCAGGCTCCCTCGCCATTATCTGGCCATGGAAAGAAACGCTGGTTGCGATGATCGAACGCGAGGGTAAAGCAGCCAAAGAGGTGGTTACCGGCTACAACTGGTATGTGCCACCACTGGACACCAACACCCTTCTGGCACTGGCTCTGATAGTGGCTGGCATGGCGGCGCTCTATTTAATTGAAAAATTTGCCGGAACCGCAGACGCCGGGTAATCTGAGTTACAGCCCGTCGTGCACTACGCGGAAACCCGTGTCCATAGTCCTTGCTGACGGCGCCTGGCCAGTGCGGAAACTTGAACGCACCTGCTCACGGGTGGACCGCCACGAGCCTCCACGCACCACGG
>CAYMFQ010000001.1:84294-101959 GCA_964389335.1 uncultured Granulosicoccaceae bacterium | reverse complement strand
AAACTTGAACGCACCTGCTCACGGGTGGACCGCCACGAGCCTCCACGCACCACGGTTAGGGCGCAATCTTCCGGTTGTTCAACACCGATATTGAAGTAATTGCTGGTGAGGCAACTGGCCGTCCACTCTGACACGTTGCCGTGCATGTCGTAGAGGCCAAAGCCATTCGGATCAAACGAGCCTACCGGCTCGACTGCCTGTGGCACGTCATGCAGACAGGTCAGGCAATTAGCTCGGCCAAAAATGCTGTCACCGGTAAAATAGGGAGTCATGGTTCCGGCGCGTACTGCGTACTCCCATTCCGATTCTGAGGGCAGGCGATAATCTTTGCCGGTTTTATCAGCCAGCCAGGCGGCATAGGCCTCAGCTTCGTGCGAGGTAACATCGGCGACCGGCAATTTGGCTTCCTCTGGCATCGGAGCAACCGCCTCGATACCGGTATCCTGAAGGTAAACATGAAACTGCTCACGGGTTACTTCATAGCGCGACATACTGAACGCTTCCACCCTCACCTCATGCGCCGGCTTTTCATTCTCGGCGCCGAACTCACTACCCATCACAAATGATCCTGCCGGCAGGCCTACCATGACCGGCGTGATAATAGTGGCTACCCGGCCACTATTATCTCCGCCCTCCGGCGCCGTTACGGGCTCGGTTGATTCCGTCTGCTCAACGGCAGGTTGTGGAGCCGCGCTATCAGTAACGGACGGCTCGCTTTCCTGAGTAGCCGTTGCAACCGTTGCACCACCGCCCTGCGCATCGTTTAAACGTTGCCGCACCGCCGCAAGGCCCTTGAGTGTTGGCAGCACACCTACCGCCTCTTCCAGCCTTATGCCTGCGCGGTCAAGTCGATTATTTTCCAAATCATTTCTGGCCATGGACAAATAAATACGAGCTATATAGCGACGACCGTTGATTGAGTAGTCATGCGCCGGATCTATCGCCCTAAGCTCATCTATTTTTTGCAGCGCGTTGTCGCCATCCGGTTTAGTCAGCCGGCGCGCTTTGAGATCAGCTGTGATGGCATTCACCAGCGCTTCGCTATTGCTCAGGCCAGGGCTGCCCTGTTCAGTATTATTATCATCTACGGAAGAAGTTGCGCCAGCATTGGAGGTAACTTCTACAGAGGTTTCTTCTCGTTCACCTGCGACGATTTCAGAAGACTGCAGTTCCAGGCACACATCTGTGCCATCTTCGCACGCCGCTGATACGACGTTGCTTTGGCCCGCAGTTAACAATAGGACCGTCGACACAATCAACAGCCTTTGTGACAAGCGTCGCGCGCATACTCTCATCAAGGTTCTGCTATATCGAGATAGGTTAAAAGGCTGAACAGACGTCAAACGGTGATACGTCAAGCGGCAATACATAGACAGGTACACTTCCAGACAATGATCCAGAGACGAATGACCGCATCAGGTAGCGTGCAGAGGTTTACACGCGCGGCTATCAGGCAGTTTAAGTTATTACCAACTACTTGTGCTTGTCAACTTGATTGAAAAAGAATGCTGTGCGTTGTGGCGGGCAGGTGTAACACCCGCCCTTATTGTTTACCGTTTCGCGTAAACCAACGCCAACATTTTCATTGATACTATCAGCGTCTTGCGTCGTGCGTTAGCCGCTTAATTGTGGCGTAGGCCTCGGTGCTGTCGGCTTCGGCTTTACTTTAACGCCCAAACGCTCAAGCTCGCGTTCAAGTGATCGAACATCCCAACCGCCGGATGCCGCACTGTAGGGCAGCGTTATTCTGACTTCCTGCAGTAACACACGTTGCTGCTGTCCACCACCATAAGAGTCAATAAGTCTGGCATGCCAGCCAGTCACAGTAACGCCACCAACACGGTGTTCAATGACTACATTGCTGACTACCTGCCGGCGATCATGAGTTGCTGCAGGTGTGGTCAGTGTGTATTGCTGCGAAAAAGCCACCGGCCGGAGATTCATCTGCGTTATCAAAGACAGTGTTTTTACTTCGATACGCTTCGAACCAACATACCTGACATCAATCGTATTGGCGCTGTGCCAGCTGCGCTCAGCCGTGGGTTCAACAACATCACCGTGCCGCAGGTTGTCATCGTGTGCCGCAGCCGGTGCCGCCAGCGTTAACAGTAAGCAAAGGATAGCGATGCAGCTGCCGGCGCTTGCAAGCATAGATTTGAATTGGCAAAAACGCTTCATGAATCATCTCCCATCAGGCGCCTCACCCCGGTAACGAGATGTGTGTCAGCAAAACGGATCAAGCGTTCACTGCGACAAATACGATACTCACGTGAACTGCCCTGCCCGACTTCGTAACTCTTAAGCAGCCCATATCGCTCACCGATTACCGGCAGAGTTCTGTTGATTAATCGCTTGCGTGCGTTACCGCGCTGATCAGCGGTGGCGAACTCGCCGATCATCGCGTCGACCAGTTTGCCAGCTGAATAGTATTCATCGTTGAGCAGACACAAGAGGCAGATAACCGAAGTTTCGGATTCACGCAATATGGATAGATGCTTCTTTTCGTCACGTACCACTGACAGCGGTTCGACCTGCTCTTCTTCGTACAAGAAATTCTCGACCGACGCCCACAGTGTGAACATCAGTGCCATGCGGGCTATCTCCGAGCGACCTCCGAATTCCGGTATCGGATCGAGGTTCTGTTGCGGCACATCGGTCTGCTCGCTCCACAACGGATTCACGCCCAGCGACGCGGTTATTGGCCGTGTGCTGATCAGGGCGGGCTCATCGCCGTCGCTGAGGCTTGGCTCTGTAAGATCTGTTTCCAGGGCAACCATATCCGTGTAGATTCCAGTTCCTGCGTACCATTTTGAATGGAGTATATTGATTAAAATTCAAGTTGGCAGGGGTGAAATATACCCTGTGTCACAACAGTTTGCGCCAATCTGTACACACGCTGAATATCGACGCAATAATTGGTAAACACAACGTTCGGTCAGGGTATGCAAGTGAGGGCCATACTGGCCCCCACCTTTCGCAAAGCACATGTTTCGCAAAGAACATTTACATAAAAACATGGCTTCAACGATACGCTACACACTTTTCAACCTTACTCCGGCATAGTCAGCGCGGTGAAAAGTGCATTTTGATTGCGCTGAACCAGCACCGCTACGGTCTCTCCGGCTGGTGCTTCTTTCACGGCCTTTGCCAGCACCTTTGCCGATGATATCGGTGTTTGGTTGAACGACACGATCACATCTCCGGCGGCAATGCCTGCGACGGCTGCGACACCATCGGGATCCACTTCATTGACCAGCACTCCGCTTTTGATATCGCCATATTCCGCAAGCTGATCGACGCTCAAATCCGACACTGAAACACCTAAGCGTGCATCGTCCTTATCCTGCGTGCCGGAGGTACGCACAACTTCGCGGTCTTCAGCCAGTTCAGCAATCACAACCGACACAGTTTGACGCTCACGGTTGCGCAGAATATCAACACCTACCGGCTCTCCGACCGGCGTCGCACCTACCAGCGGAGGCAGATTCGATGACTGACCAATGCTGTCACCACCAAAACTCAGAATCACATCACCGGTTTTTAACCCTGCCTTATCAGCGGGACTATCCGGTGTAACACTTGCGACCAGCGCGCCTTCAGGGCGATCAAGGCCAAACGACTCAGCCAGTGATTTGTCGAGGTTCTGAATGCTAACTCCCAGCCAGCCGCGGCTGACAAAGCCAGTATCCTTCAGTTGTTCAGTGACAGTCTTAACCACATTGACCGGGATTGCGAACGACAGACCCATGTAACCACCAGAGCGAGAGTAAATCTGCGAGTTAACGCCGACCACTTTGCCTTCGAGATCAAACAACGGACCACCCGAGTTACCCGGGTTTACCGCAACATCAGTCTGAATAAAGGGCACATAGTTGCCATCCGGCAGACTGCGCGATAACGCTGAAACGATGCCCTGTGTAGCGGTGTATTCGAAACCAAAGGGTGAGCCTATGGCGAGCACCCACTCACCGACATTCAGTTCATCAGAGTCGCCCAACTCGACGACCGGCAGGCCAGACGCCTCTACTTTCAGCAAAGCCAGGTCGGTGCGTACATCTGAGCCAATCAGCGTTGCTTCGTACTCGCGCCGGTCCGGCAGACTGACAGTAATTTCAGCCGCATCCTGCACCACGTGCGCGTTAGTAACAATGAATCCGTCTTCAGACATAATGAACCCGGAACCGAAGCCACCACCGCGTCGAGGTGACGGCTGCTGTGGCATGTTCTCAAAGTAGCGTCGGAAAAACTCCGGCATCTGCTGTGAGTCAAACTCCGGTTGTGCGGATGTCAGTTTGCGCTCGGTAGTAACAGCGATCTTCACCACCGCCTTACCCTGGTTTTTTACCAGCGACTCAAAATCCGGCAGGCCGTCGGCAAAAGCACTTGTCGACAGCCACACCATCAACAGCACGGCGCCACCGAGTAATCGCCGACGCGCCCGCGGCTGTAGCAATAAAAAAATTCCTGGTATCGATTTCATTTTTTAGCTCCGGTTAAATTAAATTATGTTCGCGCCAGGACGCGCACTGTCGTGCCCGCCCGATGACTTACCAACGCGGTAAACAGTACGGGCGCTGCGGCGCTTTCAAAACCGGGGCAGGTTTTACCGGGTAAAATCTACCCGGTGGTGGCAGGTGCTTTATCGCGAACGCGGCTGCACTGCTGGTTTATACTCCGGGTATGACTGACAACACGACATTCACGCTGCTGGGTACCGGATCCTCCGGTGGTGTGCCACGCATTGGCAACGACTGGGGCGCATGCAACCCGGACAACCCGCGCAATCGACGCCGGCGCTGCTCGATGCTGATTGAAAAACAAGGCCCCGACGGTGTCACCAGTGTGCTGGTAGACAGCGGCCCGGACATGCGAGAACAACTGATTGACGCTGAGGTGCAATACCTGGATGCAGTGGTGCTGACACATTCGCATGCCGATCACATTTTTGGCATGGACGACCTGCGACAGCTCGCGATCAAACACCGTGAAAAAGTTAATGTGTATATGGATGCGGCCACATCCGATCGTGTAATGCCGGCGTTCGGTTACTGTTATCAGCAGGGCGAAGGCAGCAGCTATCCGGCAATCTGCACCGAACACCGCATTCATCCACAGCAACCCATTCGCATTGACGGCAATGGCGGCACAATTGAATTACTGCCGTTTGAGGTAAACCACGGTGATATCAGCGCACTGGGATTTCGCATTGGCAAACTCGCCTACCTGCCAGATGTAAAAACCGTTGATCTGCAGGAAAGCCTCGATGCCACCGCAGGGCTTGAGGTGTTGATACTCGACGCACTGCGCTATACGGAACACCCAACACATATGAGTGTGGCCGAAGCACTGGCGTTTATCGACCGGATGGCGCCGCAACGTGCCGTCTTAACCAATATGCACAACGCGATTGATTTTGACGAGATCAGCAGCGAACTGCCCGCCGGCGTTGAGGCAGGCTACGACGGACTGCAGATAAAAGGCTAATGCAGGCGCATTGACCTAGCGTAGATACACCGTCCGCTCTGTGGCAATAAGGTCAAGCGGTACATCCCACGCCTCGGCAATAAGTTCAGGTTCGCGTTGTGAGTCGTGAGCAACTCCGAGCAGTACCGGAGTCGCCGCCTCCTGCCTGCCATGCAGAAACGCAAACGTGCGGTCATAGAAACCACCACCCTGACCAATACGATTGCCGTATTGGTCGAACACCACCAGCGGCATCAGCACCACATCCAGTGCAGCAGGTTCAATCCAGTTCTCGTCACTGACATCCGGTTCCAGCAGGCCGAAGTCTTTTTTCACCAGGCTCTCTCCCGGCTGCCACGGCGCGAAGTGCATCGATTGCCCGCGCAACACTGGCAGGTAGTAACGCTTGTTCGGATGCTGATGCATCAGCGGCTGTACATCTATTTCTCCACGTATGGCGATATACGACGCTACGGTCTTAGCCGCAGTGAATTCGTCTACACCTGATAGATTCGCAGCCAAAGCTACCGCATGACGTTCAAGAGTTTCTGCATTGAACTCAGCACGCGCATGGCGATGTTTGTTTCGCAACGCGTCGGGTGTGGTATCAGTGAAATGGGAATCGTTTGTCACGGCTCAGTTCGCATCTGCTTGAGGGCTGGGTTTTGCGCGTGATTCGCACCGGGTAAGGCTACTGCGGCCGCGGAACCACAAAGCTTGTGATGTGTTTTAGCGGCAGAAAATCGGGACCGGGTTGTTGCAGCCAGATACCGTGATCAGCGTAGATGTAAATTCGGTGGTTAAACAGCTTGTGACGACTGTTGGCGTATATATCCCCAATGGCACCATCGAGCGTGCTTGATGTGGTTGAACGTACTACCGCATAGGGCGCGACCGGTAAATTGCTTACCACCAGTATGGCTGCCATCGTATACGCAGCGCCGACCGCAGCGAGAGCCGTCCATAGGCGTCGCAGCGGAACGGGATAATTGAAACACACCATCGCAAGCACCAGCGCTGCGATCAGAAAGCGCTCTCCCAGATTAACCACACCAAAGTTGTCTTTGCCAGCCAGTAAAAAAAGCAGCAGCAGTGTGAACAGCGTTAGTGCAAAGGCTCGAGCGTCTAACGCCCGATAAGCACTGCTGCGACCGGTTAAAGCACCGACGCGGACGAAATGCCACACCTGATGCAATAGCCACATACCGAGCACCAACATCACAGCCAGATTAACACCAACACCGGCCAGGTAAAGTCCGTGAGCACTGTCGAGCAGGCTGCTGCCGTCAGACAAAATAAAATTATGGAAATAGCCTTGCTTGGCGACGCTGTAGACCTTGTATTGCACCCACTCCATCAGTCCGAGCGCATTCAATGCACCAATTTCATCAAACTTGACGGTAGCTGCCAGGTACCACAAGAACAGCACTATCGTCGGCATCAGCATAACCAGGTGACGCCAACTCAGCCGCCCTAACAGCACACGCGCGATAACCAGCCCCGCAAACGCGATAAACACAGCAGCGTGTGCAAAGAAGATTAACAAAGACAACAGCAGGTGCATCCATGGACCATCACGTCGCAACTGCATCAGTAACAGATAGGTGCCCCACAACAGCAGTGCAAATTGAAAGTTCGCATAGCCATTCCAGAAACCGGGGCCGAAGGTGATAGTCACCATCAGCAACAGGTTAACCGCACCATCGCAACCGGAGTGCAGGCGTCTCGCCAACAGCGTCCACAACACAGACGCATAGAGCAGATAGCAGGCGAGCCAGGCCTTCCCAGCGGCAATGGGTGAGAGGAAATTGTTTAATACCGCTATCGCAAAATGCGTAATAGAATTGGGCACCGGATAATGGCTTAGCGCGAAAGGGCTTACTGCAGTTGCGTCGCCAAACAACAGATGATGGGCGAGCCAGCCCTGATACATCCACTCCGGATAATCATGCAGCACAGGAAATGGCTGCAAAACCAGTGTGCAGTAACCAACCACCATAACCAGCGCCAACGCCAGTCCGTGCAATACTGGCTGCATCAGACGCACAGTGTCAAAGATGCCTTTGCGGTTGTGGTTATCAGAGACATGTAAAGCTCTCTCGGAATACGGTTAGTGTTTGAGCAGAATCGGCTGTACGTCACAAAACCCGCTGCTAAAAAGCAGGACAAAAATCCGGCAGGTGCAGCAGTCACAAAACTGACATGTTATTCATCCGCACCGGTTAATCATTGGCATGTCTTCCCGCTACAGGAGCATTGTCAGCCTGAATCGAATGTTATGTTGTCGGGAAACAACAAGTTGCACAACTGCCTGGTCTGCATGGGCGGTGAAGAAACTGAATCGATTGACACAGTCAAAGTCGGTTTGCCCTATGCACTTGAATGCAATATTACCTATTTCGCAGACATCATGCGTCACCTGAGCGACAGATTGCCGACGTTCAGAGACCACACCTTTGTTTTTACCCGAAGCGTAACCGAACTCCCTCGCAAATTTGACGACCATCCCAATCTGGTGGTGTTTGTCATGGGTGACGAGTGGGCTCGCGTTCCTACCTATGCATCCGGCGTGCACGCTGTATTTAAAGCACCCGGACAACACATGAAGCTGGCCCTTCACCGTGGCTGGTGGCGCTTCAATACCATGGCGCTGCTACAGTATGCCCGACAACAGGCAAAACGGATTCCACACCACCACCGCGACCGTAAACAAAACATCTTTGCGGTACCGTATGGCTACTATCGCCTGCCGGAACGACAGCAGGTAACGCCAATCAACGAGCGCGGTATCGACGCCTCGTTCACCGGCAGCCTCGACCACCGCAATGTACTGGGCGGGCTGATCAAAACCAACAAAGTGTTGTCGCGCGAGCGCATGGTACAGACGGTAGACGAATGGAAGCGTGGCACCCCGTATAACGTGGACGTAAAGCTATCGACGTTTTTTCCCAAGGCCCACGACGAACCGGAGTTCAACGACTATCCGACGGTTTTAATGGACACCAAAATCTGCTTGTCGCCGCGCGGTACGCATCTGGAAACCTATCGTCTATGTGAAGGCATGTACTACGGCTGTATCGTGATCGCAGAAGAACAACCCGATCACTGGTTTGCCAAAGACTCACCCGCTTTCATCGTTGACGACTGGGATACGTTGCCCGACCTGCTCGATCAATTACTGGGCGATCCTGCGGCCATGGAAGCTCAGCAACAGGCATCGTTAAAATATTGGGATGACGTCCTCGCACCAAATGCCGTAAGCTATTACATTGCCACTCGACTTGAACAACTGGCATATAACGCCACCGCGAGCGAAAACCGGCGTCGTAGCAAACTGGACGACGGTGCTACCGCCGCGGCTAATCTCGATTCGAACAAAAGCGATAAGGCTGCCTGACAAAACCGGTTTAGCTGGCGCGATAGTATCGCGCCTGGTGCTTACTCGGCGTCGTCAAATGCGAGCTTCAGCAACAGGGCGCCAACGTCGACCTGATCACCCGTTTGACAGCCAACCATGGCGACGCTGCCTGCAGCGGCAGCAGTGAGCGAGTGCTCCATTTTCATTGCCTCAAGCACTATCAGCACATCGCCGGTGTTCACGGTATCGCCTTCGGCTACATTCAGTACCTTCACCTGCCCTGGCATCGGTGCCAGTATTTGATCACTGCTTTCGCCGTCTGAGCTGTTGTTCGACAGTGGATCGGGTACGCTAAAATGCCATGCTCGCTCTGCAAACACGCTGACCTGTCGGTCGCCATGTGAGACCACGGGCGCAAGCATACGTCTGCCATCAATATCGACGACGCCACGGCCTGCATCGATAATCTGCACAGCGAGCTGGTTATCGCCAACACTCACGGTAAACCGTGCGCTGTCATGCGTTGCATATTGCACCACTACGTCTGTGCTGTTGTGCCGCAGTGTCAGCGTCTGCAACAGCGGCTGCCACAGACTGAAGCCGCTTATCACCCCGTTGTCACCACTCAGACCTGCCGCGCCCAGTGCCGCCACAGCCAGTATTTCTACCGGTGCATCGGACGGTTGAACGAGCTGATCGAGATCGCGCTCAATCAATCCGGTATCGACACGTCCAGCGGAAAAATCCGAATGACTGCATAGCTCAGCCAGGAAGTTGATGTTTGTTGTTGAGCCGCCGGCGTGAGTGTCGGCAAGTGCTGACTGCATTTTACGCAATGCAACTTCGCGGGTATCAGCGTGCACAATCAGCTTGGCGATCATCGGATCGTAGTAAGGAGAAATAAAATCACCTTCACTGACACCGGTGTCCACTCTGGCGCCTTGCGGAAAACGTAAATGGGTCAGCTGACCGGTTACCGGCAAGAAGCCGTTGTCCGCATCTTCTGCGTAAATCCGTGACTCAAATGCCCAGCCGTTGATAGAAAGCTGCGACTGGTTCAGCGGCAAGGTGCCGCCCGCGGCAACACGCAATTGCCACTCGACCAGATCCTGACCGGTGATTGCCTCGGTAACCGGGTGCTCTACCTGCAGCCGTGTGTTCATTTCCATAAACCAGAAACCATCGGGGCGCAGCCCGTCGGAGCCGTCGACGATGAACTCGATAGTACCGGCACCGCTATATGAAATAGCCTTGCAGGCACGCACCGCTGCCTCTCCCATGGCCTGGCGCATCACATCGGTCATACCCGGCGCTGGCGCTTCCTCAATGACTTTTTGATGCCGACGCTGCAACGAGCAGTCGCGCTCGAACAGATGCACGACATTGCCGTGATCGTCACCGAACACCTGAATCTCGATGTGACGCGGGCTGGCAATATACTTTTCAATAAGACACGCGGCATCGCCGAAGCTCGCCTGTGCCTCGCGCTGTGCACTGGCAAGTGCTGCTTCGAAATCTGCCGGTTGATCAACACGGCGCATACCTTTACCACCGCCGCCGGCGCGTGCCTTAATCAGCACCGGATAGCCAACCTGCTCTGCCTGTGCTGCTAAAAATTCGGGCTCCTGACGATCGCCATGATAACCGGGCACGACCGGTACGCCTGCTTTTTCCATGAGTTGCTTGGCAGCATCCTTCAACCCCATGGAGCGAATCGCTGTGGCGGACGGACCAATAAAGCGCAAACCGGCCGCCTCGACCTGCTCGACAAACTCCGGGTTTTCAGACAAAAACCCGTAACCCGGATGAATGGCCTCGGCCCCCGTGTCGAGTGCTGCCTGCACGATGGTGTCACCTCGCAGGTAACTTTCGGACACAGCGGAAGCACCGATGTGCACGGCCTCGTCGGCCTCTGTGACATGGTTCGCCTGTGCATCGGCATCTGAGTAAACGGCGACAGTGGCAACGCCAAGTCTGCGTGCGGTGCGAATGACGCGGCAGGCTATCTCACCGCGATTGGCTATCAGTATCTTTTTAAACAAGACCCCGCCCCCGCTACATTCGGAACACGCCGAAGCGTGTGTCTTCAATGGGTGCATTGAGTGCGGCGTTCAGACTCAAGGTCAGTACCTGTCGTGTCTTGCGAGGATCGACAATGCCGTCGTCCCACAGTCGCGCAGACGCGTACAGCGGGTGTGACTGGTGTTCGAACATATCGAGCGTCGGCTGTTTGAATTCTGCCTCTTCCTGATCAGACCAGGACTGACCCTGGCGCTCCATTGCATCGCGCTTAACCGTCGCCAGTACACCGGCCGCCTGTTCACCACCCATTACCGAGATACGCGAGTTCGGCCATGTCCAAAGGAACCGTGGACTGTATGCGCGCCCTGACATGCCATAGTTTCCAGCGCCAAACGAACCACCAACAATCAACGTAATTTTTGGCACCTTTGTGGTCGCGACTGCCGTAACGAGCTTGGCCCCATGACGTGCGATGCCTTCTGACTCATAGCGCTGCCCCACCATAAAGCCGGTGATATTCTGCAAAAAAACCAGTGGAATTTTGCGCTGCGAACACAGCTCAACAAAGTGCGCACCTTTCACCGCAGATTCAGAGAACAACACGCCATTGTTGGCAATAATGCCAACCGGTATCCCGTTCACATGCGCAAACCCGCATACCAGCGTTGTACCAAAGCGTGCTTTAAATTCATCGAAGCGCGAACCGTCAACCACACGCGCTATGACTTCTCTGATGTCATAGGGAGTTTTAAGATCAGCCGGTACCACACCCGGCAATTCGTCCGGGTCGTAATAAGGCTCTTCCGGTGACTGACGTTGCACGCCATGACTGTTATCGGTTCGATTGAGATGCCTGACTGACTCACGTGCCAATGCCAGGGCGTGTGTGTCGTTGTCTGCCAGATAATCTGCCACACCGGATAAACGAGTGTGCACATCTCCCCCGCCAAGGTCTTCAGCACTGACAACTTCACCAGTGGCTGCTTTCACCAGCGGTGGCCCGGCTAAAAAGATGGTGCCCTGTTCTCTGACGATGATAGTCACATCAGACATCGCCGGCACATAAGCACCACCTGCGGTACATGACCCCATCACTACCGCCACCTGCGGAATACCGAGCGCCGACATGTTCGCCTGGTTATAAAAGATACGGCCGAAGTGATCGCGATCAGGGAATACCTCATCCTGATTAGGTAGGTTGGCACCGCCGCTATCAACCAGATAAATACATGGCAGATAGTTTTGCTGCGCCACTTCCTGAGCGCGCAGGTGCTTTTTCACTGTTACCGGAAAGTAGGTGCCACCTTTTACCGTAGCGTCGTTGCAGACCACCATCACTTCGCGACCATGCACCAGTCCGATACCGGTAATCAGACCACCGCACGGCGCTGCATCATCGTACATACCGTACGCTGCAGTCGCACCGAGCTCCAGAAAAGGCGACCCTGGATCCAGCAGGTTGGCAACACGCTCACGTGGCAGCATTTTACCGCGCGACAGATGACGCGCGCGCGATCGATCACCACCGCCGTCAGCCGCGGCCTGCGCTGCTGCGGCCACTACGGAAAGCGCTTCGGCATTGGCAGCCGCGTTGGATTTATATTGCGCTGAACCGGTCGACAGCGCTGACTGCAATCGCGTCAACTGCTTACTCGCATCAGTTCCCGGCCACACAACATGCGGCGGATTTCACTGGTACCTGCGCCAATTTCCATCAGCTTGGCATCACGCATAATACGACTCAGGGGCGAGTCGTTCAGATAACCCGCACCGCCCATGGCCTGTACTGCCTGCACTGCCTGCTGCATCGCCTGCTCACTGGCAAACAACACACAACCGGCCGCATCCTGACGCGTCACCTCACCGCGATCACACGCCGCGGCAACTGCATATACATAAGCGCGGGATGAGTTCATCGCCGTATACATATCGGCTATCTTGCCCTGCATCAGCTGAAACTCACCGATGGGCTGACCAAACTGCTTACGCTCGTGCATGTAAGGCATGATGTGATCGAGACACGCGTGCATGATGCCCACACCGATACCGGATAACACAACTCGTTCGTAGTCGAGTCCGGACATCAACACGCCAACGCCCCGGCCTTCCATTCCGAGCACATTTTCTTCAGGCACTTCACAATCGGTGAATATCAGTTCTGCGGTGTTGGAACCGCGCATACCGAGCTTGTCAAAATGTTCCGACGTGCTGAAGCCACTGAAACTCTTTTCGATAATGAAAGCAGTGATGCTACCGGAGCCACCACCATTTTCCGTTTTCGCATAGACCACCAGCGTGTCCGCATCCGGACCGTTAGTAATCCAGTATTTGTTGCCATTTAATACGTAATAACCGTTCTTGCGTTCCGCGCGCAGTTGCATGGAGACTACGTCAGAACCGGCACCCGCCTCGGACATCGCCAGCGCTCCAACGTGCTCGCCACTGATCAACGGCGGCAGGTACTTCGCCTTTTGCGCGTCGCTGCCATTCAGGTTTATCTGGTTGACGCACAGGTTTGAATGCGCACCGTAAGACAGCGACACCGAAGCACTGGCACGCGCAATTTCCTCGACCGCGACTGTATGTGCCAAATAGCCCATGTCGGCGCCACCGTATTCTTCCGACACCGTGACACCCAGCAATCCAAGCTCCCCCATTTCCGGCCAAAGCTCCGGCGGGAAAGCGTTGCCCTTGTCGATATCAGCCGCCATTGGCGCCACCCGCTCCTGTGCCCAGCGGTGCACCATCTCTCGCAGCGACTCGATTTCCTCACCGAGCGCAAAATTCATCGACGCATTAAACATATTTCACCTGTGAAATTGTTTCGACCAGCAGGAGGATGCCGCGCAACAGCAATGCCAGTCCGTTCAGCGAAGTATATTGACGTTTACGTAAACGTCAACATACAGCTTGTTGCCTACCGGAGCATCGCGGACGCCTGGAGCCAGTTCTGCACTTCGACATCGATTATGGCGATGAACCCAGGCAAGTCGTGTCCGACCGTATACAGCTCAACACTGTTCAGTCAGGCCCGATCAGCGTCAACTATTCTGAGCGGCCTGTTGCTCCCAGCCATGGATCGCCAGTTTTCTTCCCCCGCCCCAGCGATACTCACCCAGCATGCCGTTACTGCGAATCACGCGATGACAGGGTATCAACATCGCAACCGGGTTCTGGCTAACCGCGGTGCCTACTGCACGCATGGCTTTTGGTTTGCCGATTGCACTTGCCAGTTGCTGGTAGCTTGCCAGTTGTCCGGGTTCTATCCGAAGCATTGCCTCCCACACTTTGACCTGAAAAGCGGTGCCGCTGACCAACAACGTTAATGGCTTATCGGTGTTATACGTCCGGGCAAAGGCCCGTTGTATCATGACTGCTGTCGATGTCTGGTTGCGTGTGTAACGCGCCGCTGGCAGGCGCTGTTTCATTGTCGACAGTGCGTTTTCGTCGGCTGTGTTGTGATTATCAGTATGGTCGGGAACTGCATCGACAAACGCCATATGCGTTATGCCACGTGTTGTTATACCAATCAGGCACTGGCCAAACGGTGTTGCATGAAATCCGTATTCGATCTGTAGTCCGGCTCCAGCCGCCTTATAGTCAGCTGGCGTCACAGATTCGATGCGAACAAACAACTCGTATAGGCGAGCAGGAGCGGCGAGCCCGCTGTCCAGTGAGGCATCAAGCACCGACATGTTCGCCGCCAGACACTGGCGCGCATGCTGAGCCGTCAGGTATTGTAAAAACTGCTTTGGCGATACACCGGCCCAGCGGCTAAACACGCGTTGAAAGTGATGCTCACTGAGATGGACACACTCGGCCAGCTCCGCGAGCGTTGGCTGTTCGCGAAAATGATCAGCTGCAAACTGCAATGCCTTTTCGATACGCTGGTAGTCTTTGCACTGTTGCCGGTTGTCGGTTTGCATATCGTCGGTTTCCTCGCCCAGAGTATGTGAGTCCTGGGCCTCGCCTGCACGGCAATTGAGATTTCTGCTGTCCATACGACTATGCTACGTGGCGTTGTGCGGCGGCGCCAAACGTATTCTTGCTGTTGAGTGTTTTTGCGTTTCGCGCGGTGTACGGCACAGTGTGACATTCCCTACCCAAAAGTCTTTTGCGGACTATTCAGGCCTGCGGGTCGCTGCGCGATTTTGAGATTGATCGTTCCAGCAGGTCGCGCAAACAGCCTTCCATGGCTAACAAAACTGAATAGACGCGGGTAGAGCAAGAAGCATTTTTCAATTGCATAAAGCGCTGTTGAACGGGTTTTATTTAAACGGACTCTGTGTCAACACCTGGCTTTCCGTTTATCACATTCCGCTTTCTAGGCAACGCCTGACTGTTCCCGTGTAGCCAGAAACTCGATATCGGGCCAGCGCTCAAGTGTCATTTGAAGGTTGACCCGAGTCGGCGCGAGATACACGAGTTCTTCTGCGTGATCCACTGACAGGTTGGCTGCCGCCTTGGTTTTAAATTCCCGCAGCATTTTTTCATCTGACAGTTTAATCCACCGCGCCTGCTGCACGTTGATGGTTTCAAACTGACAGTCAACCTTGTACTCATCTTTAAGTCGCTGCGCCACCACGTCAAATTGCAGAATACCAACCGCGCCGAGGATCAGGTCGTTGTTGCTCAAAGGCTTAAAGAGTTGTGTCGCCCCCTCTTCGCATAATTGACCCAGGCCTTTTTGCAGCTGTTTCATTTTCAGCGGATCTTTTAATACCGCACGTCGAAACAATTCCGGTGCAAAATTGGGAATGCCGGTAAACAACAGCTCTTCGTTGTTGGTGAAGGTATCGCCAATGCGAATGGTGCCGTGGTTGTGCAAACCGATGATGTCGCCACTATAGGCTTCATCAAGGCTGCCGCGGTCAGATGAAAAAAACGTCAGTGCATCGGAAAATTTCACATCCTTACCGATACGAACGTGCTTGGCTTTCATACCTTTTTCGTACTTACCGGAACAGATACGCATAAAGGCAATGCGATCGCGGTGCTGCGGATCCATATTCGCCTGTATCTTGAATACAAAGCCGCTGAACTTTTCTTCGTAAGGGTCGACTGTTCGGGTGAGTGTTTCGCGTGCCTGTGGCCCGGGTGCAAACTCCACAAAGTCATCCAGCAATTCGGCAACGCCGAAGTTGTTGATGGCTGAACCAAAAAACACCGGTGTCAGCTCGCCGGCCAGATACGCATCAAGCTCGAACTCATTGCTGGCACCTTGTATCAGCTCGAGTTCTTCGCGCAGTTCATCGGCCATGTCGCCGAGTATTTCATCGAGTTGTGGATTGTCGATACCCTCAACCACCTGCCCTTCCTGCACCTTGCCGCCATGCGTTGGTGAGTAAAAGTGCACGGTGTTATTGCGCAGGTGATAAACCCCTTTGAATCGCTTGCCCATGCCGACCGGCCAGGTAATGGGTGCGCAACGAATATTCAGCATTTGCTCGACCTCGTCCATCAGATCGATTGGGTCTCGTCCCTCGCGGTCGAGCTTGTTGATGAAGGTCATGACCGGTGTGGTACGCAGTCGACACACCTCCATCAGCTTCTCGGTGCGCGGCTCAACACCTTTCGCAACGTCAATCACCATCAGCGCTGAGTCAACCGCAGTCAGCGTTCTGTAAGTGTCTTCAGAGAAGTCTTCGTGACCGGGAGTATCGAGTAAATTGACGATGCGTTCTTTATACGGAAACTGCATCACCGATGATGTCACCGAGATACCACGCTCCTGCTCCATGCGCATCCAGTCGGAGGTCGCATGGCGTGCGGCCTTGCGGCCCTTCACGGTACCGGCCAGCTGAATGGCTCCGCCGAATAACAGCAGTTTTTCCGTCAATGTGGTTTTACCGGCGTCCGGGTGCGAGATGATCGCGAAGGTTCGCCTCCGATCAATTTCGCCGGTTAACTTGCTTTCTGCCAAAACGTTCTAGCTCCAAATGGCCTGTAACGGATTGTTACTCAACCGTTTTTAGTTCTCGTGACATGATCAGTGCGTCCTCGCGTTCACCGCTTGCGCTGTTTGCACACTTGCCACGTATCTTATAGTAGTCGTGCCGTCGGCCAACTTCGACAAAGCCGAGCTTTTCATACAGCTGAATGGCCGCGCTGTTAGACACGCGTACCTCTAAAAACATCACCTCAGCGCCAGCCACAATAACTACTGCTATCGCCTGTGCCAGCAACGCCTCTGCATAACCCTGTCGACGACACGCCGGGTCAACGCAGAGGTTCAGAATATGCGACTCACCTGCGGCGCTGCTAAAGATAACGTAACCACCAAGGCCCGCGCCTTGTTCAAGCACCAGTGTGTGATAGCCGACGCGCAGGCAATCGGAAAAAATCTGTTCAGTCCAGGGCAGTTGGTAACCGGCTCTTTCAATACGCAGTACTTCAGGAATGTCAGCCCGCTGCATCACCCTGAGCGGCACTTCTGCTATCGGCGCCGCGGTGTCACCCGTCAGCGTACTATCTGGCAATGCACTGTGAGGCATCTTTTCAGTTGGCATCGAGCAATGCTTTGACCCGCTTGAGATCCTCCCACGCCGGTCGTTTCCCGTTCGGGTTGTCCAACAATACCTGCGGATGCAAGGTAACTACCACCTGTGCATTGAGCCAGCCAAAGCGATGTGGCGCTGCACGGTGGGTATCGAGGTCGTTAAGCCTCGCACTATCATCCAACCCGGCCATCACCACTACCACCGCCGGGCGAAACCGTTCACACACAGCAGTCAGTGGCTCGGCTTTTGCCGAAGCGGCTTCGTTGGCGTCGGTTGTGCGGATCATGGTCGCGACAGGCAGTGTTGCGCGATCAATGTTGAT
>CAYMFQ010000001.1:81786-84194 GCA_964389335.1 uncultured Granulosicoccaceae bacterium | reverse complement strand
GCTACTGCACTTTGTGCAACAGCCAACCGCTCCGAGGCGACCGCAGTTTCAGCAAGCGGCCGGGCATCAAGCGGCCGGGACTGCCTGTGCTGCCAGCTCTCTATACCCATCGCCTTCAAATACCGGCGTGACAGATCTGTCGGCACGATTACGCCTCGCCAGCAGCCTGATTAACGATCAAACGAACACTCATTAGCCAGAGGTCTTTTCGGCACGGCGCCGTTTGCTAAACCAGCGAACCAGTTCGAATGTCGGCCCGGACAGCAGGTACACAACGAAACCCGAGAACAGCACTTTCGGCGGATCGAGAGAGGTGAACACGAAAATCCCCACCAGTGCGAGCATCACAGCAAAAGGTACCCGCCGGTTGGCGCCCAGATCCTTGAAACTGTAGTACCGAAAGTTACTGACCATCAACACGCCAGCACTGATGGTGACAATCATCGCCAGCGTGCTGACCTCGCTGCCGGTGTACCCGGAGTCATGCATCACCCACACCGTGCAGACCATAAGGGCAGCGGCAGCCGGGCTGGCCAGCCCAATAAAAAACTTTTTGTCAACGGAACCGATCTGCACATTAAAACGAGCCAGTCGCAAGGCCGCACAGGCTGCAAACAGGAACGCCGCCACCCAGCCAGCCTGACCAAACCCCTGCCGCGAAACATTGTGCAGCGACCATTCGTACATGATCAGCGCCGGTGCCAGCCCGAACGACACCATGTCAGACAGACTGTCGTACTGGGCGCCGAATTCACTGGAGGTGTTGGTCATGCGCGCGACACGGCCATCGAGACCGTCGAGGATCATCGCCACCAGTACGGCAATGGCAGCATGCTCAAAGCGATTGTTTATCGCGGCAATTATTGCGTAAAAACCGGCAAAAAGTGCGGCTGTGGTAAACAGGTTAGGCAACAGGTAGATGCCTTTACCGCGCCGTTTTTGCGTGCCCTGATTAGGTAACTCGTTCATTCTGACCTTTGACGGGACAAGCCGCCACCGAAGCTGACAAACGTCAGCTGGTTTAATCTGCAGATCGGCTGTGAGGTTGCCAACCCCGCTATCGATGCCTCTGGTAACGCGAAATTGTAGCGGAAATAGCGTGTGGCTTTGACACAATTACTTCGCCGAGGTTGCAAAACCGCGGGACAAAGCCACACACACCTCGGGTTAGCCTTAAACCTTCAGACCACGCTCGCCGCGCGCGATACCGGTGACCCCGGAGCGCACCACTTCCAGGATGTGCTCGTCACCAACACTATTCATGAACGCATCGAGTTTGTCGCTGTCGCCGGTTAGTTCGACAATGTAGCTCGACTCTGTGACGTCAATGATCTTGCTGCGAAAGATATCAGTCAGCCGCTTGATCTCCTCACGCTGCGGGCCCGAAGCACGCACCTTGATCAGCATCATCTCACGCTCGACGTGCGCGGTTTCAGTCAGGTCGACCAGCCGCACCACATCGATTAGTTTGTTCAGCTGCTTGGTAATCTGTTCTATTGTGCGGTCGTCTCCGGTGGTTACAACCGTGGCGCGCGACAATGTCGGGTCGTTGGTCGGAGCGACCGTTAGTGATTCGATATTGTAGCCACGCATGCTGAACAACCCGGCCACTCGTGACAGTGCGCCGGATTCGTTCTCGACCAGCACAGCAATGATGTGTCGGTTCTCTTTCATCAGGCGAGCTCTCCGGTGCGCGGATGCAGCCGCATCTCCTGATGGCCTTTACCAGCTTCAATCATTGGATACACGTTTTCGGTGTCGTCGGTTTGAAAGTCCATAAATACCAGCCGGTCTTTCATGGCGAATGCCTCGCGCAGCGCGCCGTCGACATCTCCCGGGTTTTCGATCAGCATGCCCACATGGCCGTAGGACTCAGCCAGCTTGACGAAATCAGGCAGCGCATCGACATAGGAATGCGAGTATCGCCCCTCGTACTGGAACTCCTGCCACTGCCGCACCATACCCAGGTAACGATTATTTAGATTAATTACCTTGGCAGGCAACCCGTATTGCCTGGCAGTAGATAATTCCTGCAGGCACATTTGAATACTGGCCTCACCAGTGATGCACACAACTTCCTCATCCGGATAAGCGAGCTTCACGCCCAGTGCCGCCGGCAACCCGAAACCCATGGTGCCGAGCCCACCTGAGTTAATCCAGCGCCGAGGCTTGTCAAAGCCGTAGTACTGCGCCGCCCACATCTGGTGTTGACCGACGTCAGATGTAACGAACGCTTTGCCTTCGGTGATTTCCCACAGTTTCTGCACTACGTACTGTGGCTTGATGACTTCGTTGCTCTTCTCATAACCCAGGCTGTTGATGCTTTGCCACTGGGCAATCTGCTTCCACCATGTCGCGATGTCTTCAGGATTGGCGCGGCGACTGTCTTCGGCGAGCAGTTCGAGCAT
>CAYMFQ010000001.1:73684-81686 GCA_964389335.1 uncultured Granulosicoccaceae bacterium | reverse complement strand
GCATCAGCGCCGCTCATCAACACACCACCGCCGGTGTAGATAATCGGCTGACGCGCCTGTGCCAGCAGCTCTACCGCTTTGCGCACCTGGCCACCATGACCACCACTGACCGGTGTGTAGGACCGCATCGCCACTTCTTTCGGGTACTCGTAAGGTATCTTGATATGCGGTGCCGTGAAGTCTTTGGGAATATCAACGACTACTGGTCCAGGCCGTCCAGTGGTGGCCACGTAGAATGCCTTGCGCATCACCTCGGCAATCTCGTCGACGCTCTTAACCATAAAGTTGTGCTTGACGCAGGGCCTGGAGCATCCAATCGCATCGACTTCCTGGAAAGCATCGGTACCGATATATTTCGACGTCACCTGACCGGTAATTACCACCAGCGGTATTGAATCAAGGTGTGCGGTCGCAATGCCGGTGATCGCATTGGTGGCGCCCGGCCCCGATGTCACCAGCACCACACCGGGCTTGCCGGTGGCGCGCGAGTAGCCATCAGCCATGTGGGTGGCGCCCTGTTCGTGTCGCACAAGAATGTGTTGCACATCTTTTTGTCGAAAGATGGCATCGTAAATATGCAGCACCGCACCACCCGGATACCCAAAAACGTATTCCACGCCTTCATCTTTCAGCGCCTGGATTATTATCTCACCGCCGGACAATTCCACTTTTTATTACCTGTTTAATTGATGTCGCATCGGTTTCACCGTCGGCTCGTTGCACTGCGCTGTGCTCCTCGACGAGAGGCAAATCCGGATTTTGTGTTGTGCTCACAGCAAGCGGTAGGGTAACGGCCATGTGTGGTGCACTGGGCCGAATGGCATCCGCCGGCGCTCTGTCGCGTGGCAAACGCTGAACTATTTTCGCCTGGGGTAAACGAAGTGTTTGGTGATGCTGTGGTCGCTGGCCGTAATATGACATCTCGTTAACCCAGCGTCCAGCTTTGTTGACGAGCATTCTTGACACGAAAACGACAACGGACGTCTGTGACACAGGTCCGTCAGTTCGGCAAACCTATTGAAGCCATTTTATGAAGTCGATGTTTTACAGCCACTTGGCGATGATGCACACTGTAAACAAACCAAAACACACCCGTTGATGAAAAAACTCCTCTTCGCGCTTAGCATTACCTGCGCGATCAGCGCCACAGAGCCCACCACGGCTTATGAGCGCCTGAACCTGCCCAATATGGGCGAGCCCGCCGATCAGGTGATGTCACCACGCCAGGAGAAAGCCCTGGGGCGCGGCTTTATGCGACAGATTCGCCAGCATTTAAAGCTAGTGGACGACACCGAGCTTAACGAGTTCGTGCAGCGCACAGGTGAACAATTGCTGGCCGCTCGTTACGACATAAACCCCGCTGACTTCACATTTTTTGTTGTCGAGAACCCGGCCATCAATGCATTCGCCATTCCCGGTGGATTTATTGGCATCAACAGTGGCCTGATCATGGCGGCAAACAACGAAGCGCAGGTTGCAAGCGTCATGGCGCACGAGATTGCGCATGTGCTGCAGCGTCATATCGCGCGGCTCTATGCTTCGCAGGGCAACAGCAACTTCAAAGCTGCAGCGACGATTCTCGCGGCGATTTTGCTTAGCCAGCAATCACCGGAAGCCGGACAGGCAGCGCTCCTAACCGGTCTGGCGGCCAGCCAACAATCGGCAATCAATTTCACCCGCACACATGAGTACGAAGCCGATCGCATTGGCATACAACTATTGTCAGAAGCCGGCTATAACCCGCGCAGTATGGTCGACTTTTTTGAAGTGCTGCGGCGCCGCACTTCGCTGTCCGGCCCAGAACAGCTTGAATTCCTGCGCACGCATCCGCTGACCTCCAACCGCATTTCGGAGGCCCGCAACAACGCTGCACGGCTGAGCAACCCCACCGGCGTGCAGGACAGTGTCGAATTTCAGCTGCAGCAGATGAAACTCAAAGTGCTGCACTCAACGGATCCCCGCGGCCTCGCCAGGGCACTGGAAAGCGGCCACATCAGTAAGAGTGAGTCAGCACGGCTTTACGGACGCATTATCCTTCATCTGAATGCCGGCGAAGCCGAGCAGACTCAGGCGTTGATCGCACGGTTGCTGAAATTGCAGCCGAGCAGCACTGCAGCGAAGCTACTTGCCGCCCGTGTGGCTCAGGAAAGTGGCAATGCGGCACGAGCTGAGCGCCTGTACGGCGAGATCATTGACTATCAGCCCGACAGCTATGCGGCGACAGAAAAGTATCTGGACCTGCTCAGCATTCAGGGTCGCGCGGATCGCGCCGAGCGCGTCATCAAATCCTACCTGCGCAACAGCAGTCGCCCGGCGCCTGGCGTGTTTCGAAAATATGCCTCGGTGCTGAGACTGAAAGGACAAACGGTCGCTGCCCATGAAGCAATGGCAGACTACTTCTTGTTACTCGATGAAGACAATGAAGCCGTGGCGCAACTGGAAATTGCGTTACGTTCTGCCGAGCAGGACTCTAACGAAGAATCGCGTATTGCAGCGCGGATCCTGGAAACTAGAAAGCGCCTGCGCGGCGCTTTCTGATACAACGCTTCTTGCCGGGTTAAACGCGCGCGTGGCAGGCAAGCGCGCGTAACCTTACATTACAACTTCGGACCTGCCGCAACCAGCGACTGCCCTTCGGCAGTGTCGGTGTACTTGGTGAAGTTTTCAATGAAGCGTGCAGCCAGATCACGTGCTCGGCTGTCCCACTCAGCGGAGTCCGCATAGGTTTGACGCGGATCAAGAATGCCATCAGACACCCCTGCAACACTGACTGGTACCTGCAGGCCAAAGACCGGGATTTCCTGTGTTTCAGCGTTGTCGATTTCGCCGCTGAGGATTGCATCGATGATAGCGCGAGTATCTTTGATAGAAATGCGCTCGCCACTGCCGTTCCAGCCAGTGTTAACCAGATAAGCTTTGGCACCGGACGCCTCCATACGCTTAACCAGCTCCTCGCCGTAACGCGTGGGGTGCAAACTTAAGAACGCGGCACCGAAGCAAGCTGAAAACGTTGGTGTAGGTTCGGTTACACCACGCTCTGTACCCGCTAGCTTGGCTGTGAAACCGGACAGAAAGTGATACTTGGTCTGATCCGCGCTCAGGCATGACACAGGTGGCAAAACACCAAACGCATCAGCTGACAGGAAAATTACCTTGTTGGCATGACCTGCTTTGGATACCGGTGCAACAATGTTTTCGATGTGATCAATCGGGTAAGAGACGCGTGCGTTCTCGGTCTTTGAGCCATCGTCAAAATCGACAGTTCCATCAGGCAGTACTACAACATTTTCAAGCAGCGCATTGCGGCGAATAGCGTTATAGATTTCTGGCTCAGCCTCTTTGCGCAAACGAATAGTTTTGGCGTAACAGCCACCCTCGAAATTGAATACGCCGTCGTCGTCCCAGCCGTGCTCGTCATCGCCCAGCAGCAATCGATTCGGATCCGCCGACAAGGTAGTTTTACCGGTGCCTGACAGACCGAAGAATACCGCTACATCACCTTCTTTACCGACGTTGGCCGAACAGTGCATCGACGCAATACCACGTTGTGGCAACAGGTAGTTCATCAGTGCGAACATACCTTTTTTCATTTCACCGCCGTACCAGGTGCCCCCGATCAGCTGCATTTTTTCGGTCAGGTTGAAAGCGACGAAATTCTCTGAATTCAGACCATGTTCCTGCCACTTTGGGTTCGTGTTCTTGGCGCCGTTCATTACAACGAAGTCCGGCACATAGGTAGCGAGTTCCGCATCGGTCGGGCGAATGAACATGTTCTTGACGAAGTGTGCCTGCCACGCAACTTCAGTAATAAAGCGAACCGCGAGTCGGGTATCGCTATTGGCACCGCAAAAGGTATCAACCACAAACAAGCGCTTACCGGACAGTTGTGTGCAAACTACGTCTTTGAGATCGTTCCAGACGTGTTGATCGATGGGCTTGTTGTCATTTTTACCCTGATCAGACCACCACAGTGTGTCGCGGGTGACATCGTCTTTAACGATGTATTTGTCTTTAGGGGATCGGCCGGTAAATTCACCGGTATCGACGGCGACTGCGCCGAGAGAGGTCATGGTTGCGCGTTCGAAACCTACGAGGTCATCGCGCATTTCTTCCGTGTGGAGTAGGTCAAACGATGGGTTGTGGACGATTTCCGCCACGTTGCTGATGCCGTAAATAGACAAATCAATAGCGTCACCGAGCTGACGTGCGGCGCCTATAGACATTTAGCTCTCCTGCAAGATTACTAAAAATAGTGTTGTTGGGCCCTTAGCCCAATCGCAATGTAGCCTGTTTTTATTGCTAGTACAACTGTATTTCCGGCCACGTTTCTACAGGCATCCAGCGTTCCAGCAGTCAATGTTCAGGATGAACTTCACACAACCCGAGGGACCAAAAATTACGCAGCATGGACTGTATCTATAGACATCGACTGCGCTGGCACATTTCTTAAAAATCGTTGCCAATTTGGGTTCTAATCACGTGCCATTACAACCGCTTGATGGGCACACTGGTGCTGATTTGCGGATTTTGCGGACTGACCGTCATACCAGCTTGTAACTGGTCCCTGAGCGCGCTAAACAATGATACTCACACCCTCACGTCCGGCTTTGTATTTACCTAATGCACACCATGCACACACGAAACCGAAATCCCGCGCATACTCGTTCATCAGCACTCGCTCCGGCAGCTGTTTGTCTGGCGGCAATAACACTGGCTGGCTGCGCTTTCTTCGATGAACCAGTCAGCGATCTGGGCACCATTACACCTGGAGCACCGCCACCGTCCTCTTCGACACTGCCGCCTGTTCCGTCATCATCAACGTTGCCACCGCCACCGTCTTCCTCGACATTACCACCTGCGCCTTCGGTACCCCAGCCTGCCGGCGTGCCGAACACTGATCGTCCCCCGGCGTTGCCGGATTCGAGCGGGGCCACTCGTACCGACGCATCCGCGCCATTGCCAAACCTGCCCGGACAAGGTGCCTACTTAACCGTCGCCAGCCTGATTGATATTCCCGAGGACGCTACCAACCTCGCATTTGTTCACTTCACGCAATCTGATTCCGACCGCGCGCTGGCCATGTGCCAGGCAATGCAAAGCGTACCGGTGGTTCCGGTTGAGAACATTCCCGCCGGGGCAGCCACGGTGTTGGTATGGCCGGTGGCAAATACTGGAGTGGGCAGCAGCTGCCTGGAGATGATTTCCAGCTACGAAGCACTGGACATCAGCAATGCTACCGCCGAGCGCGTAAACGACTCAGCACGCGGGCCATTTCTATTAACCCGCAACAGCCAGCAAAATAAAAGACTGGTATATGACCTGTCGTTTATCGACCGGGGTAAATTTAAAAGTGCCGTGGACGAATGGCGCTCTCTTCTCGGAAGTGACCCGCAAAACTGGCCGGCATACCGCAGCGCCCGTTAAGCCACGCCGGCCTGGCCCTTGCGAAGCACTTTCAAAGACTAAGGTTTCGGCGCCACGCAAATCTCTGTGGCGTCTGCAACTTAACCCTGACTCGGCATGTCAGAGTTCGACAGCGCTGGTATTCCACCGGCGCATTCCATTAATACAGGCAGCCTGAGCGATACACCATGTTTATACTAGCCACAGTGCTGGCTGTGCTCGCATTGGTGTTCTTTGCAGGGCCACGCGTGCCGGTTAATACCCGATTTGACATACCCGAACTTCCCGATGATCTCGACACCTGGCTGAAGCAACGGGAATCGCGCTTTACCGATCTCACAGCGGGCGCCGAAAAGTGCATCAGCTGGGCCCATGAGGACAAGCGCCGCACCCCGTACGCGTTTGTTTACCTGCACGGCTTTTCTGCCTGCCGACAGGAGTCAGAACCGGTGCCATCAGACGTCGCTAAAGCTTTCGGCAGTAATATCTATTATGCGAGGCTGGCCGGTAACGGTCGCAGCGATGACGCACTGGCGGAGGGTAGTGTTCATAAGTGGGTAAACGATGCCAGTGAGGCGCTAAGCATCGCAAACCGCATTGGCGAGCGCACGGTTATCATCGGCTGCTCAACGGGCGCGACGATTGGATGGTGGATTGCCCGGCAAGCGCCATTTCAACAGCAGATTGCTGCCATGGTATTTTTCTCGCCGAACTTCGGTGTTTTTGATAAGAACGCGCGCTTTCTGTTGTGGCCGTGGGGTGCCCAGATTGCGCGACTGGCGGTCGGTGAGTATCGGAGCTCTAAGCCTGTCACGGAGCAACAGGCGAAATACTGGACCAATCGTTACCCCATCAAGGCATTGCTACCGATGATGGCCATGGTTCAGCTAGCCAGAAAATATGCGCCATCGAGTAATCGATTACCCGTCTACGTGCTGTATTCAAACTTTGACACCACCGTAGATGCAACACTGATTAAGCAGTTTTACGACGGGCTCGACTCTGCGAAAACTTCACTGTTGATCGATGATCCTAACGCTGCCAGCCGACATGTGCTGGTTGGCGACATCATGGCGCCGCAAAACAATGCGGCGGTCACCCACTCTGTGATCGAGTTTCTGCAAAAGCACCTTGCCGCAGAAGCTGACTAACGACAGAAGTCGCTCAGCTTTCCGACACCGCTTTTAGTACGTCATGCTGAGTAATAATGCGCATGGAATTGCCACCGTCCGGTACCAGCACCGCAGGGTTGTCGCGGTTAATCAGTGACGCAAGCACATCAAGCGTTGTGTCTTTAGGTACAACCTGAAACGGACTTCCCATGACTTCCGCTACCGGCTGCTCTTTGATGTCCGGGTTGTCGATCATGGCTGACAGCAGCTGTGTGTCGATCAGACTGCCAACAAACTCACCACCGGACGTGACCGGCGCCTGCGATACATTTGCCTCAGTTAGCAAACGTACCGCCTCGACTACCGAGGTGTTTTTATCAATACCGAGCATGGTTCGATCCGGCTGGTAACCGGAGATGATGTCACCGGCGGTTGAGTAATCTCGCTCTTCCAGAAAGCCGTGATCTTTCATCCAGCTGTCGCTGTAAACCTTACCTAGATATCGAGTACCATGGTCCGGTAAGATAATGACCATAACATCGTCTTCAGTCATATTCTCACGCGCCCATTCGAGGGCACCGGCCACAGCAGAACCGCACGACCAGCCACAAAACATGCCTTCTTCGCGTGCAAGCTTTCGCGTCATGATGGCAGCGTCTTTATCTGTTACCTTGACGAAGTGATCGATCAGATCAAAATCAACATTCTTCGGCAGAATGTCTTCGCCAATACCTTCTGTCATGTACGGGTAAATTTCGCTCTCATCGAAAATGCCTGTCTCTTTATACTTCTTGAACACCGAGCCATAGGTGTCGATCCCGACGGTTACAATGTCGCTGTTTTGCTCCTTTAGATATTTAGCCACCCCACACATGCTGCCACCGGTACCAACACCCGCTGCATAGTGTGTGATTTTGCCATCAGTGTCAGACCAGATTTCCGGACCGGTCGATTCATAGTGTGCCTGCGCGTTAGCAGGGTTATCGTATTGATTCGGGTAGATGGAATTCGGCGTATCGCGGTGAATCTGCTGCGCTACTGAATAATATGAGCGCGGGTCTTCAGCCGGCACGCTGGTGGGACACACGATCACCTCGGCGCCAACAGCGCGCAGAATATCGATCTTTTCCTGTGACTGTTTATCTGCCAGTGTGAATACGCAGCGATAGCCTTTAGCAATTGCACCGAGCGCCAGCCCCATACCGGTATTTCCCGATGTACCCTCGACAATGGTACCGCCGGGTTTAAGCTCGCCTTTGCGCTCGGCCTCTTCGATCATTTTGATCGCCATGCGATCCTTCATCGAGTTACCCGGGTTGAAATATTCAACCTTTACCAGCACCTGACCGGGTATATCCCTGGCCATTTTGTTTAACCGCACCATAGGCGTCTTGCCAATAGTGTCGATTATCGAGTCATATACATTCATGTGAATTCTATTCGCCTTGAGGCAATGTGTATGGGTTGACTAAAAGCAGCACAGGCTA
>CAYMFQ010000001.1:65879-73584 GCA_964389335.1 uncultured Granulosicoccaceae bacterium | reverse complement strand
TACGCGCGGTGTGCCTGTGGCGCACAGTGTAAACCGGCACGCACACAAATGTGATGGTCGGCATCCATCATTTCAGCCACCTGCTGTGCCGTCATGCCGTCGACAGTAAAGCTCAGCGTTGCGACATGTGGCCCGTCATCAAGGTTGCCGAGCGTTGTTACCGAGTTCATCGATTGCAGATGATTCCAGATTCGAGCGCTGTGCTCCATTTCCGTCGCATGAATGGACTCAATGCCTGCTTTACACGCATTGTAGTGATTATTTTCACCGGCGGGCAGTGCATCGGGAACCAGCTTCGCAAACCACTTTTGCGCGGCGTTCAGACCTGCTATACCCGGAATCGAAATGGTGCCGGCCTCCAGCCGATGAGGGTACTCATCCGGCTGGTATACCGACGCGGAATCAACACCAGTGCCACCGTACCTGATCGGCTTCAGCTCCACTGACTCACCGACGATCAAACCACCAACGCCCATTGGACCGAACAAGCCTTTATGGCCGGTAAAAGTCAGCACATCAATACCGGCGCTCATATCAATGGGTACAACACCGGCAGTTTGCGCGGTATCGAGAATAAACGTCAGGCCATGTGAGCGGGCAAGCGCACCGATAGCGTTGATATCCTGGATAGCACCAGTCACGTTCGACGCATGATTCAACACAACAACACGCGTTTGCTCTGTGATTGCCTCAGCCACTGAGTCGCAACTGATGCAGCCTTTGTCATCGGGTTGTATATGCGTTACCGCAATGCCCCGGTCGCGCTGTAAATGACTACAGGTGCGCAGTACCGCATTGTGTTCAAGCTGTGAGGTTATGACATGATCACCGTCAGACAAAATACCCTGCAGCGCCATATTCAGTGAGTCGGTCGCGTTTTGGGTAAACACGACTCGATTCGGATCGCCGCCAAAGTTGAAAAACTGCGCCAGTAACCGGCGGGTCTGGAAAATCATTGCCTCTGCTTCGACCGCCAGAGTATGCCCTGAGCGCCCCGGGTTGACACCGTGGGAGCGAAAAAAACTATCCATAAACTGATAGACAGGCTCTGGCTTGGGCCAGGTTGTCGCGGCGTTGTCGAAGTAATAGTTATCTTTCATCAAAAAAGTCCGGAATATTTCAGTGAATTAACCCGTTGCACATTTCATAACACCTTACGTCTCAACTTTCTCATGCCCCGCGAAGGGATTACATCCGCCTTGCTGTTCCGCAACCTGCATTTGCTACAGCCCGATGGCTGCTCCGTCACTGCGCGGATCACTGGCGCCTTCGATCAGACCATCCGGGTGCCGCACCAGCGCGCCGGCGTGCCCCATAACTTCGTCAAAGTCGCCTATTACCTCGACATCGTGCCCGGCATCAATCAGCGCCTGGTATACCTCATCGGGAAAGCGATTCTCGATACGCAGATTGGTGATATCACTGCCCCAGGTTTTACCCAGCAGCCAGCGTGGTGCCGATACAGCGCGCTGCAGGTTCTGCCCGCCATAGACATAGCGGCTGAACACCATTGCCTGAGTCTGCGGCTGTCCTTCGCCTCCCATCGTGCCGTAAGGCATTACGCGACCATCGTCCAGACAGGCATGTGCCGGCTGTATGGTATGAAATGGCCGTCTGCCAGGCTGCAGACAGTTGTGATGATTGCTGTCCAGGCTGAAGCTGGTGCCGCGGTTTTGCCACACGATACCGGTCTCAGGCAACACCACACCACTACCGAACTCCCAGTAGATACTCTGGATGAAACTGACTGAGCGCCCCTGTTGGTCGATGGCACCAAGCCACACAGTATCGCCACCCACCGGTGCCGCAGGCCATGGTGCCGCCGTGTTGCGATCGATGTTGGACGCCAGCTTTGACAGAAACTCGTCCTGCAGAAAGTCATTGGCCTTGTTTTTCATATAGGCCGGGTCACTGACCTCGCTGTCCCGCACCAGAAACGCCTGCTTGGTCGATTCGATCAGCCCGTGTATGTATTCAAAATTGTCGGTATCTCGAATGCCCAGTTTTTCGAAAATGCCGAGCAGCATCAGTGAAGCAAGCCCCTGTGTTGGCGGTGGCATGTTGTACAGGTCGTGGCCGCTGACGCGCAGGCTCAGTGGTGTTACCTGCAGTGGCTGATGTTGCTCAAGGTCACTCTGACGCAGTGGCGAACCGGCGCTTTCAAGGTCACGCGCGATACTGCGTGCGAGATCGCCGCGATAAAAATCATCAAGGCCGTTATCAACCAGTGCCTGTAAGGTGGCGGCGATGCGCGACTGAACGAAACGCTCTCCAGTCTGATAAGGCACACCGTCGCGCAGGAAGGCCTCTGCGTAGCCAGGTTGCGACTCAAGCTCCGGCAGTTTTCCAGCGATGTTGTGTGCCAGCGTCTCGGGCACCGCCACACCTTCCTGAGCGTGAAAAATGGCGTCTTCGAGCAGGCGCGCCAACGGCAGCTTGCCACCCATCTGTTCACGGCTCAACTGGTACGCTGCTGCCCAGCCGGAAACTGCACCGGCTGCGGTGAGCGCCGCGAGCGGCCCGCGCCCGGGAATGGCGTCGAGTTGTTGTTCGCGATAAAAGTCGACCGATGCGGCGCCTGCCGC
Organism: uncultured Granulosicoccaceae bacterium; assembly: GCA_964389335.1. Lineage (GTDB taxonomy): Bacteria > Pseudomonadota > Gammaproteobacteria > Granulosicoccales > Granulosicoccaceae. Next base: position 70,999 of record CAYMFQ010000001.1, on the reverse strand, counting down.
TGCACCACAGGCATCAATACCCAAGGGCTTGTCACCAGGGTTTTGCAACAACCAGAAATTGTCGCCACCGAGGCTGTTCATATGCGGGTATACCACCGCGATGGTACTGGCGGCAGCAATCATTGCTTCAACGGCATTGCCGCCATCCCTTAACACTCTGGCGCCCGCTTCAGCAGCAAGCCGGTGCGGTGCCACCACCATGCCGCGATAAGATCTGGAAGGATGAATCATAAGTTCTCTGAGTTAAACAAGAGCGTCTACGCCCTGAAACTATCGTAAATTTGTACCTGTGCCGCAACCATCACACTAGCCACAGTACCACCCACCACAACACGGGTAGCCACACTGACCAACATTGCCTAAGCAAGTGCACTACCCCGAAACAAATAAAAGTAGCTGATCTCTGCCGCCACGACACCGACCAGGACCACGCAGCGTCGGCACGTGTCAGCAAAGCTGACGGCAGGAAACAGGCACTGCCACCAAGCTGTCACAAACTAACGCCTAACTGGAGAGTAATTCACAGTCCCGCCGAGAATGCCTGCTCCTGCGGTAGAGTATTTCACGACTATCGACGCTTTGCGAACTGGCAGTATTGAAGGCTGAAAACGTTATGTTGGCAACGTAATTGCCACGCGCAATCCACCGCGCGCAAACCTGACCAGCGGTTCAGAAAAAGGGATACGCTCGATGAACTTGATGACAGAACGCAGATTTGCCCCTTATTTTGCCACGCAATTTCTGGGTGCATGTAACGACAACGTGTTTAAAAACGCGCTGGTTATTCTGCTGACCTACAAGATAGTTTCCAGCCACAGCAGTATTTTGGTGAATTTGGCAGCGGTAGTTTTTATTTTGCCATTTTTCCTGTTTTCGCCGCTGGCAGGTCAAATTGCCGACAAGTACGAAAAAAGCCACCTGATCCGCCGTATCAAATGGATTGAAATCGGCATCATGGTGCTGGGAGCAACCGGCATCTATCTTAACTCGATCCCGTGGCTGATGGGTGTGCTGTTTATTATGGGTGCACAATCCACTTTTTTCGGGCCTATCAAATACAGCATACTGCCGCAGCACTTAAGCCGCGAGGAACTGATGGGTGGTAACGCGCTGGTCGAGGGCGGGACTTTTCTGGCTATATTATTCGGCACCATATTGGGTGGTGTGCTGGCCGGGCTGGAGAATTACGTGTTCCCGGTGTCGGTTGCGATTATATGTTTTTCTATTCTCGGGCTGCTGAGCAGCTATCTGATTCCGCCGGCACAGGCCGAAGCACCGGACTTGCAAATAGACTACAACCCCATTCGCTCCGGCGCGAAAATTTTTGCATCACTTAAAACCGACAAATCGAATTTCTACACGGCATTCGGCATTTCCTGGTTCTGGTTTTTCGGCGCAACGTTTCTCACACAGATCCCCAACTTTTCACGTGAGTACCTGAACGGCAGTCCATACGTTGCCACACTGCTGATGGCAATGTTCTCTATTGGCATCGGCATTGGCTCGTTGCTGTCTTCGAAGTTATCGCGCGGACGTGTTGAACTTGGCCTGGTACCGATAGGAGCGCTGGGTATGACAGTTTGTGGTGCCTGGCTGGGCCTTATGCAGTTTCCAGTAGCCACTGAATCTATGACCGTAGCTTCCATGTTTAGCAGTTGGTTTTCTATCAAAGCGCTGCTGCTACTGGTGTTGCTGGCTGTGTTTGGTGGTTTGTATATCGTACCGCTATACGCCTGGCTGCAAAGCAATTCTCCGAAGGAGTCTCTATCGCGGAACATAGCTGCCAACAATATTCTGAATTCGTTGCTAATGGTAATAGCCGGTATCTTCGCCATCATTTGCTTTGCACTTGGCAATACCATTCAGAGTTTGTTTTTTATTACCGCACTGCTCAACGCAGTGGTGGGGTTGTTTATTTTTCACCGCGTACCGGAGTTCACCCTGCAGTTATCCGCATGGTTGCTGACGCATTCACTGTATCGCGTTGGTAAGAAAGACCTGCATCATATCCCCAAAGAAGGGGCGGCCCTGCTGGCTTGTAACCATGTAAGCTTTGTCGACCCGATGGTAATCGGTGCGCTTTCTCCCCGACCTATTCGCTTCGTTATGTATCATAAGATCTATAACATGTCGGGCGCACACTGGCTGTTCAAAAACGCACGCGCTATTCCGATTGCACCACAGAAGGAAGACCCGGTACTGCTGCAAAAAGCTTATGACGATATAGCAGCCGCACTGAACAATGGCGAGCTGGTTTGTATATTCCCCGAAGGCGGTCTGACTCCGGATGGCACGCTGCAGGAACTCAAACCAGGCATCGAACGCATACTCGAAAGAACTCCAGTACCGGTAGTACCACTGGCACTTAGCGGACTTTGGGGCACATGGTTTTCACGCGTAAAAGGTAAAGCAATGAAAGGCTGGCCGCGCAACTGGATGAAGAAAATTGACCTCATCGCAGCGCAACCGGTTCCAGCTCGAGAGTGCAACCTTGATTTACTCGCGACTCGAATCGAAACCCTGCGAACAGAAGCCTGACGCGTACCTTTTGTTATGGCAGGGCCTGCTCAAGCAGCCTTGCCACATGCGTTGCCGAACGGCCGCGGGCGCGCAATACCAGATCATCAATCTGATGCCGGCAGGAGGTACCGTCCGCTACGATGATGTCTGCATCGTCTGATTGCTCTACCGCAGGAACCAGGTTAAGCCCCGCCATCTTTTTAGACACATCGATGGTGTCAGTACCGTAGCCAAACGCACCTGCCATACCACAGCAGGACGATTCAATGTTGCGCACGGTGAGCTCGGGAATCAGCGCCAGTGTCGTGTTGACTGCGCTCATTGCGTTAAACGCTTTTTGATGACAATGACCATGTACAAACGCGGTTTTGTTCAACGCTTTGAATGACGGATAAACCCCACCGCGAGCAGGCAATACATCTGCGATAAATTCTTCCAGCAAGTAAGCGTTGTCAGCAATGCATTGCGCATCCGCTTCAGGTAACAACGACAGGTGTTCATCACGCAGGGTCAGCAAACAGCTCGGCTCTAGTCCAACAATCGAAACACCGCGTTTTGCATAGGGCAGCAACACGGCAGCCATACGCTCTGCTTCGAGCCGCGCCTGGTCAACCATACCAGCCGCCAGGTAAGTGCGACCACAGCACAGCCGGCGGCGTGGTTGCTGCGGATCGTGTGCAATGTGCACCTGACAACCCATTGCCACCAGTACCTTGATACTGGCGTGTAGATTCTCTGGCTCGAACCAGGTGTTAAAAGTATCTGCCAACAACACCACTTCAATGCTGCCTTCACCAACACTTTGCAGTTGCCTGAACCAGTCGCGCCGAAAGGCGGGCAATGGTCGTTTACTGGCAATTTTAGCGGCGCGCTGCAACAACCACGCAAGCGGTGATACATGGTTACGCGCATTAGCAAGCCACGGCACTTTGGCTGCCAGCGGCGCATAGGCCGGCAAAGAGGCAACCAGTCGATCACGCAGCGAATACCCGCGCACTGCCGCTCGCGCTGCCTGTGCTTCTATTTTCATCTTCGCCATATCGACGCCGGTCGGACATTCGCGCTTGCAGGCCTTACACGACACGCACAGCCTGAGACTGTCGTGCATTTCGTCCGATGCCATGGCGTTCGATCCGAGCTGATTGCTCAGCGCCAGCCGCAACACGTTAGCGCGACCACGGGTGACGTCGCGCTCATTGCGCGTAACCCGGTATGACGGGCACATCACACCGCCTTGCAGCTTGCGACACGCGCCGTTGTTATTGCACATTTCAATGGCACCCTGCAGCCCGCCACCTTCACCAGACCACCCCTGCCATTGCATACGGTTGTCGATAGTCTGCATGTGATAACCCGGCTGATAGCGCATGATATGACGATCATTCATCGCGGGCGCCGCAGTAATTTTACCCGGGTTAAAACGGTTGTTTGGATCAAAGCATCGTTTGACTTCAGCAAACGCGGCAACCAGCTTTGAGCCAAACATTTTCTCGTGAAACTCCGAGCGCGAAATACCATCGCCGTGCTCACCCGAATGCGACCCTTTGTATTTTAATACCAGATCAAACGCTTCATCGGCGATAGCACGCATTTTTACCGCGTCCTGATCGAGTTTCAAATTCAACACCGGACGCACATGCAGACAGCCCACAGAGGCGTGCGCATACCAGGTACCGCGTGTACCGTGCTTCTCAAACACTTCTGTAAGCTCTGCGGTATAACTGGCGAGATCCTCAAGTTCCACGGCACAATCTTCCACGAACGACACCGGTTTGCCTTCGGATTTCATCGACATCATGATATTCAGTCCGGCCTTGCGCACCTCGGCGATAGCGGACTGTGTTGCCGCATCCGTTGCTCGCACCACGCCGCCCAGACTCGCGCCCTTGCCATCCCAGTGCAGCCCCAGATCGGCCATACAGTCATCCAGCGCATCGAGCTGCCGCAGGTTAGCGTCTGCATCGTCAAAGGCAAACTCAACCACCAGAATGGCCGCAGGATTGCCGCGCACGAATTGCTGCACCATTGGCTGATAGATATCGATTTCCTGCGCCAGCGCGATCATTGTTGAGTCGACCAGCTCAACCGCTCGCGGCGACAGTTTTACCAGATGTTGCGCCGCATCCATGGCCTGATGGAAGCTCGGGAAATGACACACACCGAGGACTTTATTAACGGGTAGTGGAGACAGCTTAAGCTCTATCTGCTTGAAGTAACCCAGTGTGCCCTCGGATCCGACCAGCACATCAGAAAATCGATGTGACTCGCCCGCAGACAATGCATCAAGGTTGTAGCCGCCCACCCGACGTTGTACACGCGGAAACCGTTTGCGCACTTCCGATTCGGCATCCGCACCGATGGACAACAACGATTGATACAACTGACGCTGCGCCTTTGGCAGATGTTGGTGATCATCAGTTTCAGCGAAAGAGAACAGGTCACCACTGGCAAGCAGTGCGTCAATTGACTGGACGTTGTCACGCATAGTGCCGTAGTAAATTGAACGCTGACCACAGGAATTGTTGGCCGCCATGCCGCCAATGGTGGCACGCGAAGCAGTGGAGACATCGACAGGAAACCAGAGCCCGTGTTTTGCCAGA
>CAYMFQ010000001.1:58474-65779 GCA_964389335.1 uncultured Granulosicoccaceae bacterium | reverse complement strand
CCCACCGCCATTTTCAGGCAAAGTGCGAGCAGGTGCCAGTGGCAGATGCGTATGGTCGCGTCACGGGCTGCCGTTGCGGCAGCCCGAGTATGTACTGAAGTTGTTTACTTGGTAGCGGCTGCAGCGAAGTTGGCCAGTGCACCGGTTACCTTTTCCAGTACTTTGTCGCAGCCTTCGATCTTGTGTCGACTCGCAAGATAAGCCGGATCGTTGTAGGCAAGCCAGACCTGACCTGATTCGTCTTCCCAGATCAGTGCTTTTTGCGGCAGATCGATGGCCACGCTCTGGGCGCAATTCATCAGTGGCGTGCCTACTTTCGGGTTACCAAATATCACCACCTCGGTCGGGCGCAACTCGAGCTCAGCCTTTTTGGCGCCTTCGGCGTGGTTGACGCGGCCGAATACATTCATACCCTTGGACTTCAGCACAGTCTCGAGATTGTCAGCCGTGGTGGCAACATCGTGGTTGCTCTTGACACTGACAAGACCATTGTCGGCATTCGCAGCACCTGCGCAGAACAGTACAGCCAGGCAGGTCGACACGACGGTATTTCGCATGAATTTCATGAAGTTATCTCCTTGAGAAAAAAGTGATCTTGCACAGTAACAATAACACGGGAACTGGCATTGTCTGATGCACGAGCAAGTGCCTTGCAGCAGGTGGCGCCAGCAGGCCATCAAAAACAGGCCCGCTATCGTTGACGTGTTGTGACAGACAAAGATCCGCTGATGCCTCAGCCGACGTTACAATCGACAGGTACTCACCCACTCACACCGCGGCGCCCCCCGGCTGCACGGCCCACTCACCCGTTACCGCAGAACCCGTTTATGCCTCTGTCCATCCTGAATGTCGAGGACGCACGCAAGATTGCGCGCAGACGACTGCCGAAAATGATCTTCGACTATATCGATGGCGCCGCCGGTACTGAGCGTTTGAATACACACAATCAGCAGATTCTCGATGACTGTCGGCTGCAGCCGCGCGTGCTGGTAAATGTTGAACAACGCAGCCTTCACAAACGCGTGCTGGGGCAAGCGTTTGATCTGCCGTTCGGCATCGCACCGATGGGCATGTGTAATCTCGCCTGGCCCGGTGCAGATAAACTACTGGCAGAGGCTGCGGCCAGACACAACATTCCGGTGTGCCTGTCGACGATGGGCTCAACCACTATTGAAGACATGCGAAGCTACGGTGGAAAAAACTGCTGGTTTCAGCTGTATGTCGGGGCCTCGCTCGACGAGGCAATGTCACTGGTTAACCGAGCAGAAAAGGCTGGCTACACACACCTGATTCTCAGCGTTGACGTGCCGGTTGTTGCGCAGCGCCAGCGCGATGTACGCAACGGTTTTAAAGCCCCGCTGAAAATTGGCCCGCGACAGTTTGTCGATTTTGCAACGCATCCTGTCTGGTCAATCTCAAGCCTGCTGAACGGTGTGCCAACGCTTGCGAACATCGAGCAAAACGCCCCCGACGGCACCGCGTTTAAGCGCGAGGCCGGGCGCGCCGCAACCGACTGGTCAGTGCTTGAACAATTGCGTGAGCGATGGCCACACCAGCTTATCGTCAAAGGTGTGATGTCCGTCGAGGACGCCTTACGCGTAAAGGCAACCGGTGCGGATGCGGTTTACGTGTCGAACCATGGAGGGCGGCAACTTGAAAGCGCCCCGACTGCACTGGAGGCGTTGATCAGAATCCGCAAAGCAGTCGGCGACGACTACCCTGTGTTGTTCGACAGTGGCGTACGCAGCGGCGAAAGCGTGGTTAAAGCGCTCGCCTGTGGTGCTGACTTCGTGTTCATGGGGCGGCCATTTTCTTACGCTATTGGTGCAGGTCAGCACCGCGGATTGCAACAACTGATAGAACTGTTCGAGCGTGATATCAGCAGTGTTATTGCGCAAATCGGGTGCACCGACGTTGCCGAGCTCGGCGCAGGCAACCTGGCAGAGCCACTCGACAGCACGCTCAGTGCACTGGTGTCGTAACGGGCTGCGAACCCTATCGGCAGAGCGAAGGAGCGAACAGACTGCCAAACAGTGTTTCAGCAATGTATCTGTTGCCAGCTGCGTTGGGAACGTTCGCCTGCGCATGCAACATTGCCGGGGAAAAACCGCTACTCACGTCCACCATACTGAGCAGCGGATTGCCGTGCGCCAGCACAGCTTGCTGTAGCTGACCATTAAGCAGCCGTGCTGATTCAGCGTGCTCGATACCGGACACAGGGATTACGCTGGCCACCACGACAACAGTGTCGGGTTTATATTCAAAGATGGTTTCAATCACAGCCACAATATCAGCAAGCGTCGACGCAACACTGCGACCCAGTAACAGATCGGTGGCGCCCAGATGCAGAATCACCAGATCCGGCGACTGGTAACTAACAGCGTCAGCGATACCAGCGTTATTGCCCGACAGCGATTCGTGCCCGGTCAGGTAGTGCCCGGCGGTATGGTCTCGATAGCCCTCATGAGCGATCGGCGTGCCTCCGTCTTCAAATGCGTGTTGAGACCCGACAATCCTAAATGCGCATTCCGACGCGTTGAGCAAGCGCGCAAGCTCCGATAGATAACCCGCACCCTCATCCTGCACCACATCACCTGCAGCCATAATTCGTACGCCACCGCGTGCCGCGGTTTCCTGCAACAGCATTGTGGCTGACATTGACAGCGATGCGCTGTGGCTGATGATTGTGCTGCCAGCCGCTGGCGTCACAGTTTGTGGCAGCGAATTTAGCCCGGTCAGAAAGGGATCGGATTGTGCCAGGGATGTGTTAGCTGGCGACATCACGTCGACCGGCAGTGCGGGAATGGGCTGCGAAATTTCTGGTATGTCGGAACCAATCGTACCGGCATCGCAGCCAATCAGCGCTAAACAGGTCAGCGCGAGAATGCCGACTCTACTACCAGCGCCACTCGCAATGCGGCGTGTAGTACTTTTTATGTATGACAAGCTCGTCTGAACCATCGATTTTAATTCTTATAGTGAACAGGCGTATTCCCGACGAACTCCTTTCGCCCCTCACTATGGGTCTAGTACACAAGCCCGCGCTTGTCTTGAAAATCGAGCTGTGTACAGGTTTCAAGGCGGACATGAATACCGCCGTGCTTTATCTTGGTGCTACTTCGCCCAGTCAGGCTTGCGCTTATCAAAAAATGCGCTGATACCCTCCAGCGCTTCACCGCTTTGCACACGATCGGCAAAGTTTGCAGCGGCGTAGTCAATCACCGACATCTGCGCGTCATTCGTTTGCAATCCGTGCAACAGACGCTTGGTATCTGCAATTGCACCAGGCGCACACTGCAGCACAGACCGACGAATGCTCTGCTCGTGCTCCGCCAATTCTGCATCAGTGTCGGCAATCAGGTCAGCAAAGCCGAACCCGTGCGCTTCAGCGCCAGTGAACCGGGCTGCAGTCACCATCAGCCGTCTGGCAGTCGCGTAGCCAAGTTTTTGGATCGCATAAGGTGCAATTTGCGCAGGGCTCAGGCCGATCGCGGTCTCCGTCATGGCGAACTTCGCCGCGCGCTGGCAAATCACCACATCTGCACAACAGGCCAGGCCGAAACCACCTGCCATTGCCGCCCCTTCGACAACGGCAATCAGCGCCTGAGGCATGGTATTAACCACAGCGAGCAATTCGCCAATCTCGCCAGACATCGCTTCGATTTCAGCTCGGGTTTGTTCCCCGCTCGCGAGTGATTGAAACGATTTAAGATCGCCACCAGCGCAAAATACGCCACCGCGCCCGCGCAGGGTAATGCCCCGCACTGAGCGATCATCGCGCACGCGCTGAAGCGTGCTGAGTAACTCCGCACGCATGGCATCAGTCAGTGGGTTGCGCCTGGCGGGCTGATTAAACCAGATGGTTAGCCACGCGTTGTCGTCGCTGTACTCAAGCTCAATGGCGGCTGATTCGCTATTGTCTGTCATAAGTTTCCCCGGCTCATGGAACGCACGCTAGGGCGCGACGATCGGCTGCGCCTGCAGTGACGGTGGCTGCGGTTCAACGCCATCAAACTCGCTGCCCAGTTCGAACCATGAAGCCGGTGCTGGCGCGCCCCACAGTGTTTGCCGTTGTGGGTCTTTAAGATCCCATTTGATTGGCTCATGATCGGGATCAACAGTTTGATAGTCGGAGCAGTAGATCTCGGTGCGATGTCCGTCCGGATCGCGAATGTAGAGAAAAAACGCATTCGAAATACCGTGTCGACCTGGACCGCGCTCAATGTTCTCGAGATAACCGGTGGTCGACATCAGGTCGAGCAGGTCAATGATGTTCAACGGCGTTGGCACCCAAAAGGCAATGTGGTGCAGACGCGGGCCGAGGCCGTTGGTGAAGGCCATGTCGTGCACGCCACCTTTGCGATGCATCCACGCGGCCCACAGGCGTTTGGATTGCTCGTCCTCGGTGTATTCCGTGGTGCGGAAACCCATGTCATTGTAGAACGCCACCGACTCATCAACATTGGTTGAAAACACATTGAAGTGATCAATGCGAAGTGGCTTAACACCCTTGTATAGTGCGTACTTTTGATGGATAGACTCAAGCCGATCCATGCGGTGATAAAACTCGAGCGGTATGCCATGCACGTCCTGCGTTAACAGCGTGCGTCCCTGAAACTCGCGCTCGACCCAGGACACCGGCAGCCCTTTCTCCTGAAAGTATGCTTCGGCACGATCCAGATCATCTTCGCTCCAGACCTTGAATCCGAGTACGTTAACGGTCGGCTTCGCACTGCGGCGCAGCACCAGACAGTGATGCCCGCGCTCTTCCATAGCACGCAAATACAATGTGTCTTGCGATTCAAGTGTGACTTGCAGGCCCAGTGTATCTGCATAAAACCGACGCGATGCATCGATGTCCGTTACTGACAGTTCCACATGGCTGAGCCGCACAATGTTGAACGGTGGGTACAACACAGGGTTCGGTAAGGGCATGTTGGTTAGCCTCCCAGTTTTGGTACTTTGTGCGCGCCGGTGGCAAACGCAACATTTTTTGTTTCCATGTAAAAGTCAAACGACCAGTCGCCGCCGTCGCGTCCAATACCGGATGCCTTCATGCCACCAAAAGGCGTGGGCAGATGGCGCGTATTTTCCGAATTGACCCACACCATGCCAGCTTCCATCGCCTGGCTAAAGCGCATTGCCCGAGTGACATCACTGGTCCACAGATAACCAGCCAGACCGTAGTTGACATCGTTAGCCAATTGCAGCGCGTGTGCTTCATCGTCGAACGGAATTGCCGTCAGCACCGGCCCAAAAATCTCTTCCTGGGCAATGCGCATCTGGTTGTTTGCGTTGGTAAACAGCGTAGGCTCGATGTAGCAGCCTTCGGGGTGCTCCGGAGGTCTTCCACCACCTGTTGCTATAGTGACCCCCTCCTGTTTGGCGATATCCATGTAAGACAGCACCTTGTCGACATGCTCCGGGTGAATCAGAGGACCAACAACAGTGTCCGGGTCAAGCGGGTGCCCTACTTTTATGCGCTTCGCACGTTCTGCTACGGCCGCGGTAAAGTCGTTGTAAATCGATTGTTCAACCAGCAGCCGCGACGAGGAAGTACAGCGCTCACCGTTTAGCGAGTAAATCATGAACACCGCGGCGTCTGCGGCACGTTCAAGATCAGCGTCGGCAAATACTACGACCGGGTTCTTGCCTCCCAACTCAAAATGAAATCGCTTGAGCGTGTCCGACGCCTGCCGCATGATCATCGAGCCGGTACGACTTTCGCCAACGAAGCCAACGGCCTTAATGTCCGGATGCTCGGTGAGCGCTTTACCTGCCTCTTCACCCATACCATGTACCGTATTCCAGACCCCTGGTGGCAGACCCGCCTCGTGCGCGATTTCACTCAGCAGACTGGCCGTCAACGGCGAGAACTCCGCTGGCTTGTGCACAACAGTACAGCCGGCTGCCAGCGCCGGAGCGATCTTCCAGGTGGACAGCATGAACGGCGTGTTCCACGGTGTGATGATTCCAACTGGCCCGATTGGCACTCGGCTGGTGACATTCATCTGTCCGGGACAGAACATCGACTTCCCGTCCTGCGCCTCCACTGCCTTGTCAGCAAAAAAGCGGAAATTCTCTGCGCCGCGCAACGCCGCCTTCGACATAAAGCGCAAGGCCTGCCCGGTGTCGAGACATTCAATAAAAGCAATTTCTTCAGCGCGCTCAACGATTGCATCGGCAATGCGGTGCAGTATCTTTTTTCGTTCCACCGGCGCCATCTGCGACCATTCTCGAAACGCTTCCCGCGAAGAGCGCGCAGCACGATCGATATCCGCAGCCGTCCCCAGCGCGACGTGGGCGAGCGGCGCCATGTCGATCGGTGACGCGGTCTCGAAAGTACGGTTATCTGCAGCGGCGATGCGCTCTCCTGCAACGCAGTTCTGCACCCCGTTTTCCCTGAACTGCTGCAGATAAGTCTGTGCCCTGGCCAGGTTGGTATTTAGATCTGACATCATGTTTTCCTGCACGTTAGTCGGGTGAAAAGACAGATTGGCAATGCTCATGGTACCTTCCATGAATCCAATTTATACTTAACATGTTAATAGTAACGCATATTGTATCAGGTATAGTCAAGCAGACATGCTGACGTTGACACATCAGAGATCTTTTCATGACCAGTTCCGATTGTTCAACGAAAACAGAAGCCCTGAAACCAAGGGCCCTTAAGCAGTCGATGCCGATTGCGCTGTCTCGCGCCCGCGAGGCTGTGATGGCTCACTTTCGACCGCTTTTGGCCGAGCGCGGCTACACTGAGCAACAATGGCGTGTACTGCGGGTATTAAATGAGCAGGGACCGCTGGATGCGACCAGCCTGGCGCGTCACGCCGCACTGCTATTACCCAGTTTGACGCGCATACTGAAAGTGCTGGAAGAAAAAAACGCGATAACAAGGGAAGTAAACCCGACGGACAGTCGCCGGTCACTCATTACCCTCGAAAATTCAATACGCGATTACATCAACACGGAAATGCAAAAGACCGAGGCGATCTACGAGGACATTATTCGTCAGTTTGGTGAGGAAAATACCGCAGAGTTACTGCGGCTTTTGGAGCGATTGGCCGAACTGGCCCCGCCTGCGTCAGCAGATATCCGGTAGTTCGCGGGCAACTACCCTTTGAATTCTCGGGTACTTTCGAGACAAAAAACATCGCTAGCACACTACTAACATTTTGTCAATTAGTCGTCAGTGGTATGGCAGAATGGTCGGTATCCGTCCATTATCATCGCATGGAGAATTAGCACTTCGCACGGACCGAAGGGCCCGCCGGCCACAATATTGTAGTTGGAAAGTAGTTAGCA
>CAYMFQ010000001.1:43362-58374 GCA_964389335.1 uncultured Granulosicoccaceae bacterium | reverse complement strand
CGCACGGACCGAAGGGCCCGCCGGCCACAATATTGTAGTTGGAAAGTAGTTAGCACACGGAAGCGCGGTACCGATTTGCCTCGTGGCTATAGGGACGACCACGAGGCAAATCACCTTCCGCCTTCGTGCCCCCGCAGCACACATCCCTTTCTAAATAATTCCCTGACTAAATATTTCATTCTCGCCGTTATCGTGTGAGACCGCGTGAGACATTCTCTCAACTGTACAGTTCAATCAACTGCACAGTTGAGGCTGCCGACATCGCTACACCGAGTATTGTTCGTAGTCAGTCAACTCCGCCATTCGCTCGGCACTGCCCACCACTGCACAACTGGCAGGCTTGTCGAGTAAATAGCGCTCCGCGACCGCTGCCAGATCATCAAACCCGAGTTTCAGTATTTTCTGACGCAGTTCCTGAATGTAGCTCGCACCGCGCCCGTATCGCTCTGAATAGTAGTTGCCGATCGCCTCACCGGCTGGTGAACCAGGCTTGTCGATACGAGAAATGACACCGAGAATTGCCTCTTCCAGCAAACGCTCTTCATGCTTGCCTTCGACAAGCCAGCGCACTGAGGCGTCGAAATCATCCATGGTTTCCTGCAATCTTGGATCGCGATAGGAATAAAACCGAAACGCGGCGCTCTCGCCGTCAAAGCTCGCACCGCCGCCGTAGGCGCCACCCTTTTCACGAATCGCGCTGTGCAGGAAGCCGTTGCCGAGATATTCACCCAGCACCGTCAGCACAGCACCATCCTGATGTCCGGCAGGGACGGCAGCAAAGGACTTGGCGCAGTAGTTTACCTGTGCGTTTGTAGACCAGGCCTGCTGTGTATTGCCGACCTCAAAGGGCACACTAAAACGATCTTGCAGCGGTTGCCCCGCTGACCCGCCACGCTGCTCGATACATTCGCGAATGCGCGCCTGCTGCTCAGCCTCGGACACAATCAGCCACTCGCGCGGCGCCGCTTGTATGAGTTCGTGGATGCGACGGAACTTGTCAGCCAGCGCCGCTGCGCTGCTTTCGTCCTGCTGCATTTGATCGTCAAGCTGCTTCAGCGAAACCAGACCCTGAAGCCCTCCCCAACGATTGCCCAACGCCGCGCTGACGCTGTGAAGACTGGACGCTGCACCCATCGCAAAACTGTGACCGCGCCCGGTGATAGAGCTCTCGCGACGTGTGCGCACCTGCGAGATAAGATCCCGGATACGAGAAATCTCGGAAAAGTCCGGAGATTCCATCGTTTCGTGGATCAGACGGGTTATGTGGTCGCTGTTGCGATTCAACCCCTTGGCTGAAAGCACCATCAGAGAGTGCAGGCTGTCTTTGGTGCGCAACACGCTGCGCGTGCTGATACGCGCCCCAAGTCCACCGAGCACAGATGCATGTTCTGCCTGAGTCTGCATGTAATCACGACCGGCACTGCCAAGTTCTGCGAGGCACATGCTATACAGCGGCAACACATCAATCAGCTCTTCTTCCAGTGCGGGTAACTCTGCCACCAGCTGCTGGTACACCATGCCGTTGGTACCGCTGGCGTACCACACTGCCGGTATCTCGCCAATGCTGTCGGCTTTACCGACTGGCATCTTGATCTCTGCAGGTACATCGTCAAGCGTTACGCGAGGCAAAATCTCAACGTCGTCTTCGCTCGACTGACGCTCCTCAAGTGCTGCGGCGAGCTCGGCGATTTTTTCGCGCTCTGCCTGCTGCAGTGTTTTTTCAAGGCCCTTAAGTCGCTCTTCCTCGCTCTGCTCTTCCTGCGTGGCAAGCTCGGTGTCCGGGGACATCACGAGCCTTACCCGATGATTGTTCTCTAGTAAAAGTCTGCGTACCAGGCGGGGAATAAAATCCGGATCTTCGGCATCTTTACGCAACTCCGTCAGCAGCTCATCAATGTCGAGTGCCGCGACCGGGTCGCCACCATGTAGAGCCGGTGTCAGCGCCCGCAGCGCCAGTTGCAAACCGTACGGAAAACCATCGCCGGTCACCTCACGCTGGGCCAGTTCAAGCTGGTGCAGGACCGACATTACCGATTCCACCGGCACGCCGTTTTCCGCAACGTCCTGCAACACGCCAAGTATCAATTGTTCTACCTGATCAGCCTTATCCGGATCGCTGCCCTCGATGCCAGCAGAAAAAGTCATCTCACGCGTATCGTCATCGACACCACACAGAGGCGACGGCGCCGTACCCAGATCTGTGGTTTCCAGCGCATGACGTAGCGGCGAACTGCTGTTATCGAGCAACACGTCAGACAAAACACGGGCTTCCATAACATCACGCATGTTGTCATTGCGCCCAAGCAACCAGCCGAGCGCAATGTGCGTGCGGCCTTCTGTGGATTCCTCCGCCAGCGGATAACTCGCCGTTCGCTGTTGTGGCGACTCGTAGCGTACTTCGTCGGGAATCGCCAGACCTGACACGTCAATCGCCTCAAACTCGCTCAGTGCGCGCTCCTCAAAGCGTGCCTGCAATTCGCTTGCGGGCAGATCACCATAGGTGAACATCACTGCATTCGACGGATGGTAGTGCAAGGCGTGAAATGCCTTGAGTTGCTCCCAGGTCAGGTCCGGGATAACCGCCGGGTCACCGCCACTGTCGTGGTGATAGGTGATCGACGGGAACAGCGCATTCGAGAACTGCTTAACCAGCCGCGCGTTAGGCGAGCTGTAGGCGCCTTTCATCTCGTTGAAAACAACGCCTTTGAACATTAAGGCCGAGTCAGTGTTGCCAGCTTCGGTAAAGTCCAGCCGGTGCCCTTCCTGACGGAAATCAAGTTCGTTCAGGTTGGGAAAGAACGTCGCATCGAGATACACGTCGAGCAAATTGTAAAAGTCTTTGCGATTGCGGCTGGCGAAAGGATACGCAGTCCAGTCGCTGGCAGTAAACGCGTTCATAAAAGTGTTCAGCGATCGGCGCAGCATCATAAAAAACGGATCGCGCACCGGAAACCGCTTGCTGCCGCACAGCGCGGTGTGTTCGAGAATGTGTGCCACACCGGTAGAGTCCTGCGGTACGGTCAGGAAGGCAACAAGGAACGCGTTTTGGTCATCATCTGCTGCAAGGTGTATATGCCGGGTACCGGTTTTTTTGTGGCGATACTCCTGAAATTCCATATTCAGGGACGCAATCGGATAGCGGCGTATCTCTTCGAATACTTCAGATGTGGACATACTTTCTCCAGAGGGTGAGCGTCACATTGGCGGCTCTGCGCGCCAGCTAGAATGTATATGGCTTGCAGGCGCTTTGTGCAATAGCACGCCTGTCGGCAAGTTCCAGGCCCGGACGGCTGGCAGTGTCATCGGTGTGCAAACGCCGCTTGTTAGGGTCAATGATATGCGAGAAGCGCCTGCCTGAGTGCCCAAAAAAATTACCGTCGCCACGGCAATCAGCTTGGGCGACAACAGCAGCGCGCCTGCATTGGCGACCAGGTCGCTGATCGGCTCAGAATGTATGGCCAGTTGGGAGAGTCGGCGCTGCACAACGATTTGCCACTGTGTTCCACACGGCAAACCGACAACGCAAAATTGCGGAGAGAAGAGATGCTCGATCGCGTGCCCCATTCACAAGAACAGAGCCCGGCGATATGGGCCGTGACCTGTGTGGCCACCAGCCCCGAGACAATATGCGGGCACAAGCTGCGCCCGCGGCACACCTTTACATGGTGTTGGTAGCGCGCTCCGAGTTGAGCAGTCCGCCAAGATGATCCTCAATGGCGCGGCGAACGTTGGCGGCTTTTTCACCCGTGAACTGGACGCCAATCCCGGCCAGCGAGTTGCCACCGGCTGCGGTTACCCATACAACTTTACCAGGGATCGGCCAGCGCTCCGGATCATCCATCAGGCCGAACAGCAGGAAAACACTGTCGCCAAGGTTGTAGTGCTGCGTAGTCGGGACGAAAACGCCACCATCAGCGATAAAAGACATATACGCTGCCTGCAACGCGCCACGATCGGTAATCGTAAGCGAAACGATGGCTTTGCGGTCGGTTGTCATGATGCGTTCTCCGCGCGATTTTTGTATCTAATTATTCGTATATCGGCCAGAACACCCTCAAGCACAGCCTGTGTTTTCAGACTGGCGTTATCCAGACGCAGCGCCGACTGTAAAGCCAGTGCAACCTGACACAGGTAGCGTCGCAGATCGGGGTTATCCTGTTCAGGAGAACGACCATTTGCCGGTGAAAGTTCAAGGTTTTTAACGGTTTCTGTGGTCCACTGCATGAAAAGTCCGAGCGATTGCCGTGTACCCAACAGCGAGGCGGTTGTTGCGGCCAGTGCGTCGGGGCTTCCCTCTCGAATCAAAAACTCATCCCAGGCGTGCCGCAGAGCGGCGATTTCCGCCAGATTTTCGGCCTCGCTGATGGCTTTGGCCAGCAGTGGTGCTCCGTTTGCAACGTCAAGCGCGACCGACGCCTCCGCCACGCCCTGCTCCTGCAGCCAGGCCTGCGCCTGATCGCGCTCAGGCAGCACCATTGCCAGTCGCTGGCAGCGACTGCGAATCGTGACAGGCAGCTCCTGATCGCGATCAGCCAACAACAGAATGATGCAGCCATCACCAGGCTCTTCAAGTGTTTTGAGCAAGCTGTTAGCTGCGGCCGTGGTCATCGAGTGCGCGCGATTGATAACCGCCACCCGATAATTGCCGCGACTGGCAGTCAGCCCCAGTTGATCAATCAGCTGACGAATCTGATCGACACCAATGACGGTAGACTTTTCCAGCCAGTCGAGCTGGTAGATATCCGGGTGCGTGCCACCAACCGCCATTTGACAGTTTTTGCACTTGCCGCAGGGAGCAGCATCGGGAAATTGGTCGCAAACCAGTGCCAGCGCGAAATGGTTAGCAAAATCCCGCTTGCCGATACCGGCGGGGCCAGCCAGCAGATTGGCGTGATGCAAACGATTGCCGCGGGCCGCCTGAAGTAATTGATTCCAGGCGGGTTGCTGCCAGGCGTAAGGTGGCTGCGGGGCTATCAAGACTGAGCAGCCTCGGGCAACCCCCAGCGCTGAAACGCCTCGCTCAGCACGTCTGCCGCCGACTCGCAAACCTGATCAAACTCCGGGTTGGCATCAATCAGGCGAATACGCTCCGGGTTGTCGCGCGCGCGCTGCCGATACGCCTCTCTGACGTTGTCAAAAAACACACTGTCTTCGCGCTCAATGCGATCAACCGCACGACGCCGCTGCATGCGCGCGAGACTGGTCTCGCGGCTGGCATCCAGCAATAGCGTTAGATCAGGTGTTAGATAGCCATGCACCCATTGTTCGAGGATCTGAATCTGCTCGCTACCCAGTTGCCTGCCACCCCCCTGATAGGCAAATGAGGCGTCGGTAAAGCGGTCGCACAGTACCCACACACCGCTGGCCAGCGCGGGTTCTATAACAGTTTCAACATGTTGTGCACGAGCAGCAAACATCAACAGCGCCTCGGCTTTGCCAACAATCGCGTGATCGCTGTTGAGCAGCACATCGCGCAAATCTTCACCGAGCGGTGTGCCGCCGGGCTCTCGCGTGCACAGCAACTTGACGCCGAGTGATTCGATCAATTCCTGTACAAACGGCAGCAGCGAGGTTTTACCCACCCCTTCAGCGCCTTCAAGCGTTAAGAAGCGGCCGCGATCCATCACTGACGCCTCTTGCGCAGGTATTCCTGCACGGCCTTGTTGTGCGCCTCAACCGTCTCGTTAAAAACGTGTCCGCCGGTGCCGTCGGCAACGAAATACAAGGCCTTCGTTTTGGCCGGATTGACCGCGGCACGCAGCGTTGCTGCACTCGACATCGCGATCGGCGTTGGTGGCAGAGCATCTATTGTGTAGGTGTTATAAGGCGTGCTGGTTCTGAGATCTTTGCGCGTGATGTTGCCGTTAAAGCCCGGGCCGATCCCGTATATCACCGTCGGGTCCATTTGCAGCCGCATGCCCTTTCGCAGACGGCCGGCTATCACACCTGACACCATTTCCAGTTCCGATGCGATGGCAGTTTCCTTCTCGATTATCGAAGCCGCAATCAGTGCCTCGTAGGGGGTATCAAAAGGTAAATCCGGCTGCCGGCTGGCCCACACGTCGGCCAGCTCCGTCACCAGTGCGTCGTGCGCGCGCTTTAAAAACTCGGCATCGGTTGTACCTTTCGGGAAATTGTAGGTATCCGGCAGAAACTGCCCTTCCGGGTGACCAGGCTCGGCGCCAATGAAGGCCATCAGATCGGCGTCGTCTACCTGCTCTATGGTAGATTCCAGCACCGCATCCTGCGCCAGCGCCTCACGCAGTTGCCAGATACTCCACCCCTCAAGGATGGTAAATGAATACTGGCGCTGTGTGCCTTTTTGGATTTCTGTCAAAAACTGAATCGGTGTGAGCGATGTGGATAGCTGGTATTCGCCGGTTTTAATGCGCCGGGCATCACCTGTGTAACGGGTATACAGTTCCAGCCACAAGGGTCGCGACAGTATGCCCTGCTGAGACAGGCGACCGGCAATGCCGCGGATGTTGTCACCGGACTTTACCTCCAGCTCAAAATCCTGGTTATCGGAATTTAGCGGCTCATGCAAAAAGCGGTAACCGTCATAGGCGAGCAATCCGCCTATGCACACGCCAAGCAGCAGTAAGATGGATAGTGTTTTTTTCAAAATACTTGTAACGCTGTCTAAGTCAATTCAGGCAGGTTGTCTGATACCACTGGCAAATTCTGACTACAAATTGCTGAAGATCAGCGTTGCGTTAGTGCCACCAAAGCCAAACGAATTCGACAAGGCATGCTGCACAGACGTTTGGCGCGCCTCTTTCGGCACGTAATCAAGGTCACAGGCCGGATCGGGGTTGTCGAGATTAATGGTCGGGGGTATTGCCTGGTGTTTCAGCGCGAGTATAGAGAACACCGCCTCTATGCCGCCGGCAGCACCGAGCAGATGGCCAGTCATGGATTTGGTTGAGCTGACCGCCAGCTGGTACGCGTGATCTCCGAACGACGCTTTTATCGCATTGGTTTCCGCGACATCACCCACCAGTGTTGAGGTGCCGTGGGCGTTGATATAGCTGATGTTGTCGGCATTCAGCCCGGCGTCTTTCAATGCGGCGTTCATGCAACGGCGCGCACCGTCGCCGTTTTCGGCAGGCTGTGTCATGTGGAATGCATCGCCACTCATGCCATAGCCGGTCAGTTCGCAGTAGATATCGGCACCACGGGCTTTGGCAAATTCATACTCTTCCAACACCAGTATGCCGGCGCCATCACCCAGCACAAAACCATCACGGTCAGTGTCCCATGGACGGCTGGCGGCAGCCGGATCATCGTTGCGGGTTGAAAGTGCGCGCGCCGCCCCAAACCCCCCAAGCCCCAGCGGACAGGTCGCCATTTCAGCGCCACCGCACACCATTGCATCGGCATCGCCATACTTAATGAGGCGGAACGCTTCGCCAATGTTGTGAGTGCCAGTTGTACAGGCCGTGGTAATACACACGTTGGGGCCCTGCAACCCGCGCATGATTGACAGGTTACCGGCGATCATGTTGATGATGGTAGACGGCACGAAGAACGGTGAGATCTTGCGCGGACCAGACTTCAGCAAGTTGCCGTGCTGTACCTCGATATTGGGCAAACCACCAATACCAGAGCCAATGGCCACACCGATGCGCTCGGCGTTCTGATCGTCGACGGACAATCCTGCATCATCCAGCGCCTGAAAACTCGCAGCCACACCAAAGTGGATAAACTCGTCCATCTTGCGCGCATCTTTGGCGCTCATATAGTCTGCGACGTTGAAGCCTTTTACCGATGCAGAAAATCGGGTGGAAAAGCCACTCGCATCAAACGATTCAACTGCTGCTGCACCCGATACCCCGTCAAGGAGATTGCTCCAGGTATCAGCGACCGAATTTCCGAGCGGGGTTATGGCCCCCAGCCCTGTCACTACGACTCGACGTGTACTCAAAGCGGGTTATCTCCCGGTGCCTGAGGTGGCTGGCGAGTCGCTCATCGTCGAGCGCAACACCAGGTTGGTTTGGAGCGAACAGTAAGCCACATTCGAAGCGAAATGCAAACTGCGCCAGTGAATCTGCACGATATCAGCGGACCGTGTGTTGTTGTCAGAAAACTAGTTTCAATAAGCTTACAGTGGTGGTGCTATGGAAACATCCTGAAACAACCATCACCGCATAACTCCCCACGGTACCCCGCGGAGCCATAATGCGTTTGGCCAAATGCTAAAAACTCTTACTCGGTCGCCGGATTCGGCTGCCGGATGGGCGCGCCCCCGAGACAGTGTCCGATCAATTCAAAGTGCTGCAATACACACTCCGCTATATAAGCGCAAAGCTGCAAGCGCAAAGCTGCGTTTGCCTAGGTTAAACACTGGTAGCACTGTGCCGGCCTCCTGTTTTGGAGACCAACACGTCGTCAGCAAACACCCGTACACACGAGTGTTTTGCCAAAAACCTCGCTGCGTTAGCTGAGGTTTAGAACTGCGTTAACCGAGGTTGGCGTTAACGTAGTCAACGGCCTGTTGAACCGTGGTGATTTTTTCTGCTTCTTCGTCGGGGATTTCGCACTCAAACTCTTCTTCAAGCGCCATTACCAGTTCAACGGTGTCCAGAGAGTCTGCACCCAAATCGTCAACAAACGAGGCTGCGTTGGTCACTTCGTCATCCTTTACACCCAGTTGCTCGACGACAATCTTCTTTACGCGCTCTTCGATGCTGCTCATATCTTCATGCCCTCCACGGACGTTCACTTGGCGTCAAGTATGCGAATTCAGGCGTGCAGAATTGGCGATTACTGGTGCGACGCATCTACGTTAGGTATTCTGTTACGGGCTGTAGCTAAGGTTTCACTAACCGGCGCCGGGCCTCACTTATCCCGCCCATTGTATTAAAAACGATGTTTCTCCGCTACTGTCTGCAAGAAAAAACATTGTCGATGGCGCTTGCTGATGTCTGAGGTGCCAGGCTTTCAACGCCTTTGGCAAACCACAACCCGCTGTGCTGATGAAAACATTGTGGGCATTCATCCGAATTAAAACCCCATGCATCAAAAAGTGACATTTGTTGCTTTGGCGATACACCCATGCACCGGCACCAGTGCATCACCTCGACAATCGAGCTGAAGCCGCAATCAGTTCATGTACATCCCACCATTCACGTGCAGGGTTTGCCCCGTTATATAAGCGGCTTTTTCCGACGCCAGAAAGGCAACCATGTGGGCAATCTCTTCGGGTGCGCCAAGCCTGCCAAGCGCGATTTCTTTCTTTAACGCGTCGCGTTGCGCTTCGGGCAGCGCGTCAGTCATGTCGGACACGATAAAGCCAGGAGCAACGGTGTTGACCGTTATGTTTCTGGAGCCAACTTCGCGCGCCAGCGACTTACCAAAACCGATGATGCCGGCTTTAGCCGCTGCGTAATTACTTTGCCCGGCATTTCCGGTTACGCCAACTACCGAAGCGATGTTAATGATACGGCCTCGCTTCGCTTTGATCATACCGCGCAGACAAGCCTTGCTCGCGTGGTAAATGGAAGACAGATTAGTGGAGATAATATCGTCCCATTCATCGTCCTTCATGCGCATTAGCAGGTTGTCGCGAGTAATACCTGCATTGTTAACCAACACCGTGACCGGCCCATACTGATCAGCTATTTCACCTATCAGAGTGCTGATTTGCTCTTTGTCGGCAACGTTTAATACGGCGCCACGCCCTTTACCACCGGCCGCACCAAACCGGGCTGTGATCGCCTCGGCTCCTGCTTCTGATGTGGCAGTACCAATCACCGTGGCACCCTGCCCCAACAGTTCGTCTGCGATGGCGGCACCTATACCTCGGCTGGCACCGGTTACAAGAACAACTTCTTCACTCAATTCCTGGCTCAATGCTGTGTCTCCGGATTAGTTCAACGCGCTGGCAGCTTTTTGTAACAGAGCCAGATTTTCGGTCGGGTAAGCGGTCAGGGATTTATCTATTCTGCGCGTCAGGCCACTCAACACTTTACCCGGGCCTATTTCGACAAGCGCTTCAACCTGATGCGAGGCTGCCATCTGCTTAATAGTTTCGGTCCACTGAACCGGACTAACCACATGTTTTTTTAACGATGCAATCAATGATTCAATATCCGACGGTACTGTAGCCGACGCATTTTGTATGATTGGAACTGTCGGCCATTGCAGCTTTGCGGATGCTATGTGATCAGCCAGTTCACCCTCGGCGGACTGCATAAGGCTGCTGTGATTAGGCACTGAAACCGGCAATACCATCGCCTTTCTGGCACCCTGTTCTTTGGCGACCACACACAGTTGTTCAAGTGCAGCCATGTGCCCTGAAATTACCACCTGACCGGGTGAATTAAAATTTACTGCCTCGACGACGGCGTCGACACTGGTGTGCTCGCTACACAGAGCAATGAGCTTGTCATCGTCCATACCAATCACCGCTGCCATGCCACCCACGCCGGGCGCAACTGCCGCAGCCATGAGTTCTGCTCTTTTCTTAACCAGCGCCACCGCACTGCTGAAATCTATTGCATCGGCTGCAGTTAAAGCCGCGTATTCACCGAGACTGTGTCCGGCCATAACCACAGGCTGCGCTACGCCAAGCGCTTGCCAGATACGCCACACCGCAATGTTGCCGGTAAAAACCAGCGGCTGGGTTACCGACGTCTCGCGTTGTTGTTCCTCGGTGCCATTTTGCGCGATATCCCACAGGTCGTAGCCAAGCACTTCGGATGCTTCATCAAAAGTTTGTTTAACCGAACTGTACTCAGCGGCTAGTTCCGCGAGCATACCGGGTGACTGGGAGCCCTGACCGGGAAAAACCGCTGCTATTTTCATATTCAATTGCCTGTGTATGACTGCCTGAACATCGTCAGTTTACCGCGTTCAAATTATCGCGTTTATTTTATCGCTTTATAAACATCAGGCACTCACCGGCAGCAGTTGACTGTTGAGCGCCGAAGTGTCGATGGTGGCTACCCGGCGGATCAGGGCCGCAACACATCCGACATGTTGTATAAGCCCGCAGGCTGCGCGCTGACCCACGCGGCAGCGCGGATGGCCCCTCTGGCAAACGTCATGCGATCGGTTGCCTTGTGAGTAATCTCAAGTCGCTCACCCTGACCGCAAAACATCACGGTGTGTTCGCCGACAATGTCGCCGCCACGGATGGTAGAGAAACCTATCGTGCCGCGTTCGCGAGCGCCGGTAATGCCTACGCGGGAAAATACACCATCGGTATCCAGATCCCGCTTCCTCGCGCCTGCGACTGCCTCTCCCATGCTAAGCGCAGTACCACTTGGCGCATCGACCTTGTGATGATGATGTGCTTCGACGATCTCGATGTCATAGTCTTCACCCAATACAGCCGCCGCCTTGGCAAGCAGCTCCAGACTTAACGTAACGCCGACACTGTAGTTAGAGGCATAAACAATGGCGCAGTGGTTCGCGGCTTCTCGCATTAACTCGAGGTTTTCCGCAGTAAGACCAGTTGTCCCGATCACCATGCTTTTACCATTGTCGCGTGCGTATGCGAGAAGGTCGCAGGTATTGGCCGGACTGGTAAAGTCAACGATGGTATCCACGCCTTTGCCAATAGAGCTTATGTCCGCAACCAGCTGTATATTGGTTTTTTCAGAGCCAACCAGCAAACCCGCGTCGATACCGATCGCATCACTTGACGGATGCTCTGTCGCACCGGTAAGTGTTAAGTCATCGCGTTCAAACACAGCACTTAAAAGCTGCCGCCCCATGCGCCCCGCTGCGCCAGCCACAGCAATATTAGGCATAGCCGTTAACCTGTCAATTAAAGGGCGTCACTATACCACACGCCCAGGCTCCCAAGCCCATACACTGCATGCCTGGGACATGCTCAACCAAAAGTGGTACCAACATTCTACCGAAGTCTGCGATCGATGCTCTCGACGACGTGTCGCCGCAACAGGATAAATATCTATCCCTGATTTAACAGCGTGTCGAGTTCAGCTTCATCTATGATACGAATGCCAAGCGAGGTCGCTTTGGTCAACTTTGAACCGGCAGACTCTCCGCATACCAGCGCCGTTGTATTTTTAGACACTGAGCCGGTCACCCGAGCCCCCAGCGCCTGCAGTGCTGCGCTGATTTCTTCGCGCGATGCACTGGAAAACTTGCCGGTAATGACCATTATTTCTCCATCCAGCGGCAGGTCTTCGGCGGATGCCTCAATGACAGTCGCTTCCGGCCACACGATACCGGCATCAATCAACCGGCCGATCTCGTCGCAGTTATCAGTCAGTGTGAAGAACCTGACGATGTGCGCTGCCATAATCTCACCGACCCCTTCAACTCGCGGCGCCGGTTGCGAACGAATGGCGTTCGCGTCAACCGCCTGTAATGCCGCCAACGTGGGATAGCGCGCAACCAGTTTGTCAGCAGAGTCATCCTTCAGGCCAGTCACCTGTTGTTTAAGCCACTGAGTTAAATGCTCGGGGGTCGCTTCTTTATCAACAGTAGTGCCAGCGCTCTGTATGGTTTCAATCACCGACTGTGCGGTGGCTTCTCCAATACCACTGATACCTTCCGGTATGAAGTAGTCGTAGGTTGCTGCCTGCAGGTTTTCAATCGACCCAAAATGTGCCGCCAGTTGCTCCGCTGTGGTCTCACCCACTTCGGGTACACCAAGCGCAAACAGAAACCGACCGAGGGTTGTTTGCTTACTATCTTCTATTGCCTGCAATATGTTTGCAGCTTTTTTATCCTTAACCAGCTCAAGATCCAGCAACTGCTCTTTGCTGAGGCGGTACAGATCACTTGGCCAGTTTACAAGGTTGCGCTCGAGCAACTGATCAATGATCTTTTCACCCAAACCATCGATATTCATAGCCTTGCGCGAAACGAAATGTTTCAGTGCCTCGCGGCGCTGTGCAGCACATTTAAAGCCACCGGTGCACTTGGCCACAGCGACGCCATCGGTGCGCTCCACAACCGAATCACAAACCGGACAACGTACCGGTAGTTCAATAGGCCCCGCATCAGCCGGACGTGCATCGGCCACTGCGGACACAACTTCGGGGATTACATCGCCAGCGCGCCGAACGATGACAGTATCGCCAACCATGATGCCCTTGCGCTCGATTTCATCCATGTTATGCAGCGTGGCGTTACTGACCATAGCCCCGCCAACGAACACAGGTTCAAGTCTGGCTACAGGTGTCAGCGCGCCGGTACGTCCGACCTGAAAGTCCACGGCAAGAAGCACAGTGGTCACTTCCTGCGCTGGAAATTTATAAGCTACAGCCCACCGAGGAGCACGGGAGACGAACCCGAGTTCACGCTGCATGTCGAGTGAGTCAACTTTAAAGACAACTCCGTCAATCTCGTAGTCGAGTGCCTCACGACCCTTTAACGTGCTGTCATAGTAGGCCTGACATGCTTTAACACCACTGCAACGCGCGCTGGCTGAGTTGATTGGAAAACCCATCGTGCCCAGCCACTCAAGTGTCTGCCAGTGTGTGGCAGGCAGTTCGATATCAACTTCCACCAGCCCAATCGAGTAAATATATATCCGCAATGGCCGTGTAGCAGTGATCGACGAGTCGAGCAACCGCAGGCTGCCCGCCGCCGCATTTCGCGGGTTTACAAAGACTTTACCGTTAACTTTTTCCTGCTCGACATTGAGCCTGGCAAATGATTTTTTATCGAGAAAGACTTCACCGCGTACTTCTATTCGACCCGCAGGTGCACCATCGAGCTTGAGTGGCAGATTGCGTATGGTCCGCAGGTTTGGCGTAATGTCTTCGCCAGTGCTGCCGTCGCCGCGGGTGGCACCCTGGCTGAACACCCCATCTATGTAGACAAGACTTACTGCCAGACCATCAAGCTTTGGCTCAGCAACATAATCAACAGTGGCGCTGCTATGTTTTAGACGGTCTCTGATGCGTTTGTCGAAATCACTTAATTCATCTTCGCCAAACGCATTGCCCAGCGAAAGCATGGGCAAACGATGAACGACTTTTTCGAATCGATCGAGCGGAGGCGCGCCAACCTTAAGCGTCGGGCTGTCGGGGCTTTGAAGTTCAGGGAACTCTGATTCGAGCTTCTGCAGCTCGCGAAACAACTGATCGTACTCGGCGTCCGGTATTTCCGGACTGTCCATCACGTGGTACTGGTAGTTATACCGGGTCAGCTTTTCCTGTAGTTCCAGCGCCCGTTTTTTACTATCGGCAGCTGACATAAATGTGAAAGCGTGTGCTGATTATTTCCGCCTCAGAACCGCCGCGGGACCACCTCGGGTTATGCACGCATCGCGCTCTTTTGCCTGAACACGTACTGCTGTATGTCCTCACGCATATGCTGAATCGTCTGCTTACTCAGCGTACTGCGGTCTTCGTCTTTCAATACACCGCCGAGTTCCTCTGCCAGCTCGTTTGCTTCTCGCATCAGAAAATCAAACGCAACGTCCGCATCAAGCGAGACTGGCAAACGCATAAACAGTGTGATACCGGGTGTCTCGAAAGTATCCATGCTGGTCTCATCAAAGCTGCCAGGCTGCACAACGTTGGCAATCGAGAAAACCTTGTGATCATCGTGCCGACAATGGTAGATCGACATTTTGCCAAACTCGTAGTGGTGCGCATCGAATACACCCTTGAGCTCATCGCCGTAAAAGACCTGCCCCTTCGGTGCCATCACGTTTACGGTTACGATTTTTTCTTCAGGAACGAACGCCTCGCTATAAGTTTCGAACTGCTCCGCGAAACCGGCATCAGGATCATTATCAGCACTCCGATCGGTTGTACGAGCTATCGCGTTGCCAATATTGCGCTGGCTGGCCTGCTTAACCGCGTTGGCAAAACTTTTCACCGTGTCGACCTTGCTGCGAGGCGAATCCCCCGTCGTATCGGCAGGCTGCTGATCATTGAAGCCTTCGCTAATACCAAGCTCAACCTGTGTGCCTGTTATTTCACTGGCGTATTCGCCTTTCGGGGGCAGAACATCGTCGAGTTCCTCGTCAGTAAGGAAATGATCGTCATCACCATCATCCTTACCTGAAAATGCAGA
>CAYMFQ010000001.1:35037-43262 GCA_964389335.1 uncultured Granulosicoccaceae bacterium | reverse complement strand
CGCGACGGGCGCCCGCCAATAGGTACGCTCAGGTCCTCGGTGGAAGGATCGAACGCATCGTCTGCATCGCGACGTCGGTAGTCACTACCTTCGACCTTGCGTCGACCAATGACAAACGTAAGCGCAAGTAACGCCACGCCGGAGAGAATAAGGACCCAGCGAAATAATTCCATCTGTGATCAAACCTGTTAGGCAAATGGATGAATCGAAAACTCGGGGTGGCGTTCGCAGCGGCGAATCGGCTCGGGCGGTATAGGCAGCGGTGCCTCAAAACACTTGTTCAAAGGTACTACAACAAAAGGCCCGGGATGTTTGCGACTTCGTGTGCCATCCCCTTGCTCAATTGTGCAAGAGTTTCTGCAATCACTCAATATTCTGAATATTACGCGACGGCTAATTCCACGGCCTCATCAACATCGACAGACACCAGTCGAGATACTCCCGGCTCCTGCATCGTCACACCCATCAACTGCGTGCTGAGCTCCATCGTGACCTTGTTGTGGGTAATGAATATAAACTGCACCTGCGCCGACATCTCCGATACCAGCTTGGCAAAGCGCCCGACATTGGCGTCGTCGAGGGGGGCATCGACCTCATCGAGCATACAGAAAGGCGATGGTCGCAAGTGAAAAAACGCAAACACCAGTGCAACTGCTGTCATTGCTTTTTCGCCACCTGACAGCAGCTGAATGCTGCTTACGCGCTTGCCTGGCGGTCGTGCCATTACCGCGACCCCGGTGTTTAACATGTCATCGCCGGTGAGCTCGAGTTTAGCTTGTCCACCGCCGAACAGCCGTGGGAACAACTCCTGCAATTTGTTGTTAACGATATCAAACGTCTCGCGAAACATAGCGCGCGTTTCTTTGTCGATTTTCTGTATCGCGGTTTCCAGAGTTTCGAGCGCTTCGATGATATCTTCGTATTGACTGTCCAGATACTCTTTGCGTTGCAACTGCTCCTGATATTCCTCGATAGCTGCGAGGTTGATCGGCCCGAGCCGTTGTATTTTTCGCTCCAGCTCTTCAAGCTCCAGCGCCCACTCGTCGATGGTGGCGTGTTCCGGAATCCTCGGCAGCAGTTCTTCGCGATTTTCCCCGGCCTCGACCAGTTGTTCATCGATGGTCTTAAGCCGCACACGAGATTCCTGCGACTCCATGTTTACCTTCTGCACTAACTCGCGCGCGTTGGTGACTTCCTGCTGCAGGCGATGACGCTCCTGTTCTCTCTGACGGATGCTTTCATCATGTGCTTCTAGCTTTTGTCGTGACTCACGCAGCTCTCGCTCGATCTGTTCACGGCTCTCGACCAGGAGCTCAAGCTCTTCCTGCAGCTTTTCGATTTCTGTGGTGTCGGGCTGTTCTTCAGACAGCAGTTCCTGCTTTCGATCGGTTAAGTTGCGATGCTGGTGCTGCACACGTTCCAGGTTTTCCACAATCGACTGCCGACCGGTTTTCATCGATTCAAGCTTCACGATAGTGGCCTGACCGGACTCGCGTACCTGCTGCAAACCCTTCTGTGTTGCATCGCGACGCTCGGTTACTCGAGCCTTTTCCTGCTCAAGTTGCTGCACCTGCGTACTCAGCCCCTGCAGCAGCTGACCGGCTGCCTGCCCCGACTCACTCGCCTCGGTTTGCTCGCGCCGCGTTCGTGCGATCTTTGCCGATAGTTCGTCAAGCTCTGCTGCCAGCGCACCCTGCCGCTTCTGCGCCTGATCCATCTGCGAGCGTGTCGATTCAATTTTTGCCGCTACCGAGCTTATTTCGCGATGGCGTGCGTTCACCAGCATCTGAAATCTGTCGCGCTCTGCCTCAGCCTGCGATATCGCGTTCTTGTAGGTGCTTTGCTTTTCAACCAGCTCCTCGATAAGGCTTTCCAGCGTCGCTTCGCGCGCTTCCAGCTTGTCGAGTTCTTCCTGTCTGGCAACAACACCGCCCTCGGCATTCAACGGGCGCGCGCACAACCAGTGGCGCCCCATCCAGACACCGTCTCTGGTCACCACTGATTCACCGGGCTGCAAACTGTCACGCGCCTCGAACGCTTCTTCAAGGGTTTCACAAACCGTCACCCCGTGCATCAGTTCATCGATACCCGCTCGGCTGCTGACCAGAGTCGTCAACCATTGGTTACCGGAGGAATCATCTTCATCTGATGCATCGTCGGTGTGGTCTTCGGTATGGCTTTCGGTATGGTCGCGAACGATCTTGACTCCGCTATCCGGCGGATTCATCAGCTGGCGGCTCAGGGTGTCATAGTCATCCACACACACGGCCTTGAGGAAATCGCCCAACACAACTTCAATGGCGTCCTCCCACCCGTCGTCGATATCCAGCAATCTGGCAAGGGGTGGTGCGTCTTCCAGGCCGTGTTCTTTCAGCCAAGCCAGACGGCTTTTTTCTGTACCGCCCAGTGCCGCCTGTTGCAGTGCATTAAGCGATGCCAGACGACCAGAGTTGTTTTGCAGCTCCGTGCGTCGCTCGTTCAACTCGCGATCATTGTTCACAGACATCTCGCGAGTCTCGGCAAGCCTGCGCACGGCGCTATCCAGCCGGGACTTCAGATCGCCTTCTTCGGTGTTTTTCTGCTCCAGCGATGAAGTCAGCACGGACAATGATTCGGTCAGTTTGTCTGTAGCAAGCCCAACCTGCTCGCGCTGCGCACGCTCCTGTCGCTGCAGCAGATCCTGTAACGTTTTGCCCAGTTGCGTCGCTTTTTCATTGTCGATCTGGACGTTCTTGCGTTGCTCGGTGTGTTCGCTGCTGACTTTTTCCCAGCGCTCGAGGAATTGAGTGAATTCAGTTTCGGCCCGCTCCTGCGCCTCGGTTGCCTCTGCTAGCTCGCGTTCGACCTTGTCGCGCGTAGGCCCGGCTTCAGCCAGAGCCTTGTCCATATCGGCGATACGCTCGCCATCCTGTCGAATGTTGTCCTGCGCCTCCTGCAGCTCTTTTGTCAGACGCTGGAGTTCTTCTTCGCGCTTGCGTCGCTCGTTGCGCGCCTGGCCAATAGACTGTTCGGTGCGGGTGATATCCGCACCCAGGGAGTAGAACCTGCCCTGAATGTCGTTTAGATTTCGATCGAGCTCGACGCGTTTTTCGCGCATTTCATCGATGGATGTTTCGGCTGATTCGTAGCGCTCCTGCGCAATATCAACACCTGACTGGCGCTCCTGAAGGCGATCTTCGAATGTGTCGAGTGCACTTTGATAGTCAAGCCACCTTAGGCCAAGCAGTTCGGAGCGAACTCGCTTTTCGTCGATTTTGAGTGTCTTGTATCGCTCCGCTGTGCGCGACTGGCGCTGCAGATGCCCGAGTTGTTTGTCTACTTCCTCACGCAGATCATTCAGTCGATCCAGATTGTCACGCGTGTGCCGGATGCGATTCTCGGTTTCGCGACGCCGCTCCTTGTATTTGGAGATACCGGCTGCTTCTTCCAGATAGACGCGCATGTCATCGGGCTTAGCCTCGATCAGGCGCGAAATCATGCCCTGCTCGATAATTGCGTAGCTGCGTGGCCCAAGCCCGGTGCCGAGAAAGATATCGGTGATATCGCGCCGACGGCACTTGGTACCATTCAGAAAATACTGTGATTGTCCGTCGCGCGTTACCTGGCGCTTTACGGCGATTTCGCTGTAGTTTGCATACTGCCCGCCAAGCTTGCCGGCGCTGTTGTCGAACACCAGTTCAACGGATGCCTGACCTACCGGCTTGCGCGCGGAAGAGCCGGAAAAAATAACGTCGTCCATCGATTCGCCACGCAGATGCTTGGCGGAAGACTCACCCATCACCCAGCGCACCGCATCAATAGTATTGGACTTGCCACACCCGTTGGGACCGACGATGCCGGTGAGGTTGCCGGGAAGCTGCAATGTAGTCGGGTCGACAAATGACTTGAAGCCAGCCAGCTTGATTTTACTCAATCGCATGTCTTGTCATGTCTCGTATACATCGCTCAAATTTCCGCGCTTCTCCGGGCTGGTCAAACAAGCCCATGAGGCTCGGCACTGCCTCTTTGCTGATGCTATGCCAGGACTATCTTCTGTTACTCTCAAGCTAAAGCCACATGACGTTACGCGTCGACACGGCTGCGACGACGGGGGCGTACTAATCTACTGATGATAACGCGCAATTACATGGCGTTAACTAAATATTCAGATTATTTTTCTAATAATTACCACTTTGCAAACAGCGCCAATTGAATTGTATTCCGACACTCACAAACTGTTTCAATTATGAATCACTAAACCAGATACACATAGCATCATGCTTTTCTTATCACCTGCTAAACGACGCCGAACCATCAGTTTATTCGCATGCCTGACGGCCTGGTTAATTCTACCCGCAGCACTGCTATGCAGCACACTCGCGATATCCGACGAGCATCTCAGGTTGCCGACTACCCACGCACATCCCGGTGGAATTGTCATTGTCGATTTGGGCAATGGTAAGGCCAGACCAGCGGCCACATTTAATAATATACCAGTCGCTGTAGTCCGGACTGCATCTGGCTGGCGCGCCATGGTTGGAGTACCTCTGTCGACTGAACCCGGCATCCACACGTTGCAAATTGACAACGCCGGAAGCGCAGCAGAACGTCAGTTCGAAATTGTGCACAAAGCCTATCCGGAACAGCATCTCACCATTACCAACAAGCGCAAGGTCAATCCCAATGAAGAGGATATGCAGCGCATCAGAAAAGATCGGACATCCATCGCCAACGCCAAAAGATACCGTCACGATCGCATTCTTGCCACACGCTTTTCGGCTCCAGTCGAAGGGGTTCGAAGCAGCTCTTTTGGGTCGCGGCGTTTCTTTAATAAACAACCACGTCGACCACACGGCGGCATGGACATCGCCGCACCTGAGGGCACCCCGATACTGGCACCGGCCGACGGCTATGTCATCGAAACCGGTGATTACTTTTTCAGCGGCAAGTGCATCTTCCTCGGCCACGGTGCCGGACTGCAAACCTTCTATGCACACCTTAGCCACATTGATGTTCAGCCGGGCACATATGTGAAGCGTGGCGACAAAATCGGTGAGGTCGGCGCAACGGGTCGCGTCACTGGCCCGCACCTGCACTGGTCCGTAGGCCTAAACCGTACCTGGGTCGATCCGGAGATTTTTCTGGTCGATTGAAACCGTGCCTCTTTAATACCCTGCCAGCAAACATGCCGCAGCTAATGCGGCGTTGACATCAAACACTGAAACAGATCACAACTCCCGCCCCCAGCTCAATTATTTAATCAAGCACACCCACAACCCTGCCGTTACTCCGCCACAGCTATTTTGCAGGCTTAATTTGACTGTAAAACAGCGTTAAATAACGTACCGCCATACGTTATCCGCCGCGACCAAAAATAAAACAACAGTCGCAGGTTAGCCCAACGAAAGGCCAACCAATTGAAGTTGAACTGGAAATAGTTCGACGCTATTCAACTGGGGTTGAGTTAATGAAACAAAAAGAACCGTGGACAACACGGCGCGTTTGTTCGCACATGTTATTGCTTTTAATAAGTGCAGCAACATGCACAAGCAGCATTGCACAGGAGACTGCACATACAACCGTATCGATAAGATCTGGTCAGCCACAGCTCGTTACTGTCGAGCGCATTGGAGATGTAGCAGTTGTACAGGGCGACATGATCGTCGGCAACGCCGATAACTACTTTGGCAGAAAACAGACCCGAGGCCTGAGCAACACCGTTTATGGTGCTACCTGGCCGAATGGTATAGTGCCCTATGTTATCGATGATGGTTTGTCCAACACGGCAGCCAATCGAATTCGAGAGGCGATCCAGCACTGGAACAATGTTCAGGTGGTCTATCTGGTAGAGCGCACCAACGCTAACGCCAGCGCCTTCCCGAACTACATACACTTCATCAATCAAAACCAATGCGCAAGTTGGGTGGGATTTCAAAACACCGGACCGCAAAGTGTTTACAGCGGCGACAACTGCAGCACCGGCAGTATGATTCATGAGATCGGTCATGCACTGGGTTTGTTACATGAACACACGCGTCCGGATCGGGACAATTTCGTCGCGGTAAACTGGCGCAATATCAGCTCAGGCAAAGAACACAATTTTGAAATACTGTCAGACGGCTTGCCCCTTGGCGACTACGACTACGGCTCAATAATGCACTATGGGGAGCGATTCTTCTCTGCCAACGGATCACCCACACTGCAGCCGCTTACCAGTATCTCAACAACGATTGGACAACGTGAAGCCGCAAGCCAGGGTGATATAGAATCTATGGCGCTACTGTATCGCACCAACCTGTCACTAGTGATTCAGTCAGTGGAAGACAACGTTGATGCCGGTGCTTCAACGCCAGTAACGCTATACGTGACCAACCAGACAGACGTTGGTGCCAACACGCTTGCGATCAACGTGCCCGTACCGCAGGGTACTAACCTGGTTTCATATACGTCAGGTCAGTGGCTTTGCAGACAAGATCAAACGGGCGCGGACATCAACTGTCAATCCGTTGCACTGAGTGGTGGCGCTGACTCTGAAGTATCTCTGCTTTTGCAGTTTCCAGGCTCGGCCGGTTCAACGACTCTGAATGCGTCGCTGTCAAGCCTGACCGATGATTTTGACAACAGTGATAACAGTGACTTTGCGACACTGAACGTTGTGGGAACGGCGGGTACTACCTTCACCTCCACCGACGATCAGACAACGCCACAAATCAGTGCCGCCAACACCAACACTGCAGCACCGAAAATAGCGGCGGCCGGCGGTGGTAACAGCGGCGGCGGTGGCAGCATGCACATAATCGCGCTGCTGATGCTTTCACTGTGGTCTGCGGCCCGAAGATTCCACACTGCCATGCACTCAAAACGCGCGCTACTCGACACCTGACAGAGCGCGAGACGAGGCACGTTTCAAGCACAGCATAGCACGCATGTGTTAGGCTGAAGGGCAAACGGTGGGAATGTGTCTTCACTCCTATGAAAGTTATGATAAGCGCCGGAGAAGCCTCCGGCGATATGCATGCGGCCAGAGCATTGAAAGCCTTGAAAAAATGTGTCCCTGTGGATGCATTTGGCATGGGTGGAGAGATGCTGTCTGAAGCAGGAATGGAACTGCTTGTGGATATCGAACAGCACTCAGTCATGGGTCTGGTCGAGGTGCTGCACAAATATCCAAAACTGCGTGGCCACCTGTCGCTGCTGCGCAAGGCACTCAAGGAACAACAGCCCGATCTGCTTCTGGTCGTCGACTATCCGCACTTCAATATGAAACTCGCGGCGGCCGCCAAAGCACTGGGCATTCCGGTTGTCTACTATATCGCGCCAAAAGTGTGGGCCTCACGCCCGTCAAGATTGCAGGAACTTAAAAAGATCGTTGATCATGTGGCCGTCATACTGCCATTTGAAAGCGGTGTTTTTAATGATGCGCAAATTCCCAATACCTATGTTGGCAATCCGCTGCTCGACAATCGAGAATTAATCAGCGCAAGGGCACCGGAACATACAACTGACGGTCGAAAGTTTGCACTGTTACCAGGCAGTCGGAAGTCAGAGATTAGCTATTTGCTACCGGTGATGCTCGACGCCGCTGAAAAACTGACCGAGCGCTACCCGGATGCATCATTCGTGATACCAGTTGCTGAAACGGTGGATCGTGAACAGGTGGCGTCCGAATGCGACAGCCGCGAACTTAACATTGAATTAATAGCATCGAACGACTATCAGCAAATAGCTGCGTGCAAGCTGGCACTGGTTGCATCAGGCACTGCAACGCTGGAACTGGCAATCATGGGCTTACCTATGATCGTCGTTTATAAAATGAACCATTTGAGCTATGCCGTGGTGAAACGCTGGCTTACCATTGACCTGGTGAGCCTGACAAACATCATAGCCGGACGCGAGATTGTGCCTGAAATTCTTCAGGAAGAAGCAACGGGAGAAAATCTCTTTTCCGAGGCCGACCGCCTGCTTACCGACCCCAACGCGTACCGCCAACAAAAAGCGGACCTCGAGCGCGTATACCAGGCACTTGGCACCAGTGGTGCTGCTGAGGCGCTGGGTAAACTGGTTAATCGGATATTGCTTGAAGAACAAAAACGCCAACAGGAAAACGCCGACGCTGAAGCGAGTTAGCTATCCTTAAAGGCTGACCGTGAAAGCTAGACCATGCCCCGGCCTTCGGCATTTACAAAATCCAGCAGTGCTTTTACGTGCGGAAATTCTTCGGCCAGTTTATTAACCTCTGCGTGGGT
>CAYMFQ010000001.1:28178-34937 GCA_964389335.1 uncultured Granulosicoccaceae bacterium | reverse complement strand
ACTACATGCCCGGCAAGGGATGCAGAGTTTGCGAATATAGTGTGGTCTCCAATAATGCAATCATGTGCGATATGCACATATGCCATCACCAGATTGTCATCTCCGATGCGGGTAACGCCACCACCGCCACTGGTGCCACGATTAATGGTGACAAATTCACGAATGCGGTTCTTGTTGCCAATCTCAAGACGGCTGTCCTGACCGTCAAACTTGAGATCCTGTGGATCTTCACCAACTGATGCAAACTGAAAGATGTGGTTGTCATCGCCAATAACGGTAGGACCGTTTACGACTGCATGCGGGCCAATCCGTGTGCGCTTGCCAATGGTTACATCTGCACCGATCACGGCATATGCGCCAATCTCGCAACTGTCATCTATGCTGGCGGCCGGATCGATTATGGCGGTTGGGTGAATCACAGCTCGATCTCATTTTTTGCGATCAAAATTTCCGCGGTACAACAGGTCTTGTCATCGACAAGTGCAACCGCTGTAAAGCGCCAGATGCCTCTGCGTGTCCGTTCGAGGTTGACCGTGATCAGCATTTGATCGCCGGGCACAACCTGCTTTTTAAAACGCGCCTTGTCGATACCCGCCAACAGGTAAAGCGTTTCCTCAGATGGATACCCGCCGAGTTCCTTAAACGCAAACACCGCACAGCACTGTGCCATTGCCTCCAGAATTAGCACACCGGGGAATACCGGAAACTGTGGAAAATGCCCGGTGAAAATGGGTTCGTTGGCGGTGACGTTCTTAATCGCAGTCAGACTGACACCGGGCTCAAGTGCTGTTACCCGGTCTATCAGTAGAAACGGATACCGGTGCGGCAGATACTTGACAATTTCAGTTATGTCCAACTCTTCCATCGCCTTCCTAAGAAACTGATTTTTTTAGTTTTTCGAAATCACGAGACAGCGCATCAAGCTTTAACAGGCGCACCGCGTTTTTTCGCCATGTTGAAGACTTCTGCAACGGTACGCCGGAAGAGTAGCTACCCCGCTCGGTAATTGACCGATTTACAAACGAGTTTGCTGTGACCAGCACGCCATCGCAGATACTAATATGACCGACGATCGAAACTGCACCGCCGATGCGACAGTTTGCACCAATTGAGGCGCTTCCAGCGATACCTGTACAGCCGGCAATGGCCGTGTTTTCACCGATGACAACGTTGTGGGCTACCTGAATCTGGTTATCGAGAATAACGCCATCGCCAATGACCGTATCGTCAAGCGCACCTCTATCAATTGACGTGCAGGCACCGACGCTTACACGGTCGCCAATAACCACTCGGCCGAGCTGACAGATTTTCTCCCAGCCCCCGTCGTCGGCAGGTGCAAAGCCAAATCCATCGGCGCCAATAACAGCACCGGAGTGAATTTCGCAGTCGTTGCCAATTTCACAGCGATGCTGAATGGTCGCATTGGCGTGCACGCGTGTGCCGCTTCCAATGGAAGTATCTCGACCGATAAATGCGCCGGCGCCAATTGAAGCGCGTTCGGCTACAACCGCCCCCGCCTCGACGACAGCCCCGGGGCCGACGACTGCGGATTGCGCAACCTCAGCCGTGGCATCTACTATCGCACCCGCGTGCACACCCTGCCCTGTGTCCTGCACTGCCCATAACTGTGTCAGCCTTGCATAACTCAGATAGGGATTTTCACTCACCAGCAGACATTGGCTGTTGTTAGCCAGCGCAGCAACGTCAGCGGGCACAATTAACGCAGACGCCTTACAGGCAGCAAGCAGCTCCTGCTTTTTCTTGTCGGCAAAGAAACTAATTGCACCCGGGCCGGCACTTTGGAGGCTGGCTATATGGGTTATGCGAACGGCACCGTCGCCATGTAGCTGAAGCGATAGCCGCTCTGCAATTTCACTGGTGGTGTAAGCTGTCGACGGCATAGCCAGGATCAAGCCTGTATAGCTAACCGTGGCGCTGGTATACAGCCGCCCAACCAGACAATGGCAAAACATGCAGACAAGCTTCGAAACGAACGGCAAACAGCAGATCTATCGGTCGACTCAGTGCTCATTAATTACCGCGCAACTGGTCGTCACCATCAGCTTTTGACTGTGCCAGCGCCTGTGTCAGTTCGGCAAGCACTTCATCGGTGACATCAATTTTTTTGTTGGCAAACAGCACACCGTCGCTGATGATCAGATCGTATTCGTAGCGTTTGGCGAAGCTTGCTATCGCATCGAGCACATATACCCTGACTTTTTTAAACTCAAGATTCTTCTGAATATTGAGCTCTTCCCGAAACTCCTGTTCGTCGCGCTTTACGCGGCGTTCGGTTTTGCGCAGCTCGCGCTCGATGTTGGAGCGCTCGAGTAGATCAAGATCGTCGTCATCCAGTTCAACCCGCAGTTTGGCAAGCAGTTGCTTTTGCGTTTTGATGTCCTGTTGCCGCGGCGCAAACTCCTGCTCGAGGCGGGCGCTGGCTTCTTTCGACTGCGGCGCCTCATCGATGAGAAAAGGGATATCGACGAACCCGACCTTGATATCGCTTGCAAGACCAAGACTGGCCCACATCAGCAATATGACTGTAAGCGGTAATCGAGCTAGCAAAACTGTTTTGTCTCCCATTCGGGACATGTTGGTCGATATGGCAACATTGTGATTTTCCATGCGTTTCAACGCCCTGCCGACACTGAGCCCACACGCGCTGCGTGCACGCACCGGGTCACAGGCAAGCTGCCGAGCTATGGATTTCACCAGCAGGATGAACAGCCCCCGATTCTTAACCACCGGGGTTCCCCACTAAAAAATTGATCCGATGGTGAACTGAAAAGACTGCTCGTTATCGGACGTAGCCGTATTAAACGTGTTGGCAATACTGAAGGTCAGCGGGCCTATCGGTGCCAGCCAGACAAACGCCAGACCGTAAGAACCGCGCAACTCATCAGCGTCAAATTCTGACACATCCCTGAA
Organism: uncultured Granulosicoccaceae bacterium; assembly: GCA_964389335.1. GTDB lineage: Bacteria > Pseudomonadota > Gammaproteobacteria > Granulosicoccales > Granulosicoccaceae. The sequence goes on along the minus strand of CAYMFQ010000001.1, from coordinate 32,006 downwards.
CACATTGCCAAAATCGGTAAAGATGCTCAGTCGAGTGGCGCCGGCAGTTTCGACGAACGGGGGCGGGAAGATCAACTCAAGCGTACCGAGCGTACGAAAATCACCGCCGACGGCATCGCCAGTCGCCGGCTCCCGTGGCCCCAGACTATTGGTCCGATAGCCGCGCACGGATTGGATACCACCGGCAAAAAATCTGCGAAAGAACGGCAATTCGTCCAGACCATCTTCACCTTCGCCGTAGTTGATTCTGGTGCTGAAAGACAGTGTGTAGCGTTCAGTCAACGCATAGAAATATTCGAAGTTGTAGCCAACCTTCAGGTAGGCGAGATCACTGTTTGGCGTGGTCAGTTCCAGGTTAATTGAGTTGCGCGCGCCACTGGTTGCGAAAACGGTTCGGTTCCTGGTGTCGTGGGTAAACCCCAGTGACACATCAAACAGGTCGTATTCACTGCCAAATCTCTCGATGAACTCACTGACTTCCTCTGGCGTGGTATCCGTTTCGATAGCCTCGACATGCTCGTATCCGAACCCAAAACTGAAACTTGAAAACTCACTGATCGGCACACCGTAGCGAACCTTGGCGCCGTAACTATCGATAATATAGTCAGCAGTCCTGGTCAGCTCACTGGTGTCGGTATTTCGAATAAAGGCTCTGACATTACGACTAATGCCATCGTTGGTATAATACGGGTCGGTGTAGGAAACTGAAAAGTTGTCCTGGCTGGTACTGTTATCAAACGCAATAGCCAACCGTTCACCAGTACCAAACAGGTTTTCCTGCGTCAGGTTGATATTAAACACGAAGCCATCGGTACCGTAACCGGCCCCTGCGCCAAAAGAGCCCGATGGCCCTTCTGATACATCAACTGCGATATCCACCAGATCATCAGTACCCGGAACTCTGGGCGTGGTTATAGACACGCGCTCGATATAGGGCAATCGCTGCAGACGTGTTTGCGAACGGCTTAGCGCCTGCGGTGAAAAGCGACTGCCTTCCATTTGCCGCATCTCTCGACGCAATACTTCGTCATGCGTCTGCCCCTGGCCACTGAAACTGATACGCCGAACGTACACGCGTTTACCTGGCTCAATTCTGAGGTCGAGATCTACTGTATTGTCTGCCTCGTTAATACCAGGCAACACATCGACTGTGGCAAACGCATAGCCACCATTGCCAAGCTCTTCAACGATAGCCGTGTTGCTGCGTGTCAGCAGCTTACGCGAGTAAGTCTCACCCTCTTCAAAAGCCACCAGTGACGACAGTTTCTCATCGGTTAGATCGAGCTTGTTGCCGGAAAAAGTAACTTTGCCGACACGATATTGCGCCCCTTCATCGATGTTGATGGTGACATTAATATCCTGCTTATCCGGAGATATCGTCACCTGTGTGGACAAGATATCAAAGCGCAGGTAGCCACGATCAAGATACCAGGCTCGCAACTGTTCCGTGTCCGCGGCAAGCTTTGCACGTGAGTATTCATCGCGGCTGCTAAAGGGGTTGATTCCTGCAACACCAGAGTCCAGCAGATTTAGCAGGGTTTCTTCGTCAAAAGCACTGTTGCCAACGATACTGACATGGCTGATCTTAGCGACAGCGCCTTCCGCAACCTTGATATCGACATTTACCCGATTGCCGTCAAGCTCCTCGACCGATGAAGTAACTCTGGTGCCGTACTGACCGCGACTGAAGTACACCTGCCTCACTTCGGTTTCGAGATTGTCGAGCACCGAACGGCGGAATATACGCCCGGGGGCCAGCCCGACCGACCGAAGTGTTTCTTCCATCTTGTCGTCAGGCAGCGCGTCGTTACCGGAAATATCAACCTCCACAATAGATGGCCGCTCTGCCACGGTAACGATAAGCTTGTTGGCAACACGAGCCAACGAGATGTCGTGAAACAATCCCGTGTCGTATAACGTGCGGATGACTCGGCCGGTATCGCGTGTCGGTTCGAAACGTTCGCCAGCGCGAACCGGCACGTAACTGAGTACCGTGCCCTTTTCGATTCTATCGATCCCCCTCACCTCTATGGAGGAGACGATAAACGCACGTTCAGCCGCCGTTGCCACACCCATCATTGCAAATATGATGGACGCAGCGACAAGCCAGCCAAGATATCCTGGGTGAAAACCTGAAGGCATTAAATGGATTTAGCGAGTTGTGAGACCGTCGCAGAATAGCAAGGCGGTATGGGGCGAGGGATTACCGAATCTAAACCTACCCAATTCGTTTCGTTGTTATTCGGGTGTTAGGAATCGGTACCGCATTGCTATGGCCTGTCGCCTTCAGGCAAGGTTCATTTTTCTGTCAATGTTCATGCGCCTGTATATGCGCTACCGGCATCGTCTGCGCCGGTAGCAGCGCCGCCATCAGGCGACGAGACGCAGTATGTCCTGATAGAAAACAAACACCATCAAAGTGCCAAGCAATGCCAGACCAACCTGCTGCCCCACAATTTGAATGCGCTCTGATACCGGTTTACCAGTCACCGCTTCTACGGTGTAGTACACCAAATGACCACCATCGAGCATTGGCACTGGAAACAGGTTAAAAATACCGAGGCTGATCGATACCAGAGCAATGAAGTTGATGTAGTGGTCAATCCCCACACTCACTGACTGGCCCGCGAACTGCGCAATGGAAATTGGACCACTGACAGTGTTTTTTAGAGAGGCTTCACCTGTGAAAAGCTTACCAATCATACCAAGGCTGACTTTGATCATATCCCAGGTGCGCTGGAACGCCTTACCGATCGATTGCAGTGGACCGTAGCGCTCCACCGTACGAAGCTTTTCATCAATTACAGCCTGCGATTGCGTTTCTCGGGCACCAATAAAACCGATGGCTCCGTTTTCACGCTCAAGTCGCGCCGGGGTCAGTTCTACTGACTCGACTACGCCGGCGCGCTCAACCTGCAGCATGAGCGTTTTCTCAGGGCTGGCCCGGATGATTCCTACCCAGTCGCCCCAGGTGCCTACTTCGATTCCGTCGCTGCTGAGAATACGGTCGCCGGCCTGAAGACCCGCGGCCTCGGCAGCACCATCAGGCACTACCGCACCGATCACCGGGTCGACTTCCGGCCACCAACGCTGCAAACCGAGTTTGCGCACGATGTCACCCTGATCAGCCAGCAATGCCGCACTGTCGATCGGGAGTGATCGTTCGGCCTGTTGGCCGGTTTCAGTCTCCACGCTGAAATTGAGTATCTCGGTGTCCGCGACAATTGCATCAAGCAGCGCCACGTAGACCGTGTCCCAAGTTGGTGTATTGCGATCGGCGATTGCGACGATTTTGTCACCCGATTCAAAACCGGCTATGGCTGCGGAACTGTCCTGCTGTGGCGTACCGACAATCGGTGCCACGCCAGTAATACCGACAATAAAGACAAGCCAGTATAAAAATACTGCCAGAATCAGGTTAGCAAGCGGTCCGGCCAGCACAATTGCAATTCTTGCCCAGACACTTTTTCGATTAAACGCACGATCCAGTTCATTTGTGTCGACCTCGCCCTCGCGCTCATCGAGCATTTTGACATAGCCACCCAACGGGATTGCCGCGACAACATATTCAGTTGCATCTGCGCCAGCCACGCGTTTCCACAGCGGCTTGCCGAAGCCAATCGAGAATCGCAGCACTTTGACGCCCATCTTACGGGCGACCCAGTAGTGACCAAACTCATGAATGGTCACCAGGATTCCGATCGCCACGATGAAGGCAATCACACTCAACAAAAAGCTTTGCATTTTTTAATTCGCTTCCAATATTTCCGCTTTTGAGTCCGCAGCCGACCTGCTTGTGGCAGTCCGTCCGCGCTGGTGCACGACCAC
>CAYMFQ010000001.1:23541-28078 GCA_964389335.1 uncultured Granulosicoccaceae bacterium | reverse complement strand
AATTGCTAATTTCTCAACCACAGTTTCCATACACACTAGCTTTCAACCGCGGGAGAGAGTCCACATTCGATAAAGCGCAGGGTTTGCCTGCGAACATCGCTGTCGATGCGGATCAGGTCCTCTATGGTAGACGGATTATCAAAAGACATCGTCTCTAATGCGTGTGCATTAATTTTCGGAATGTCCATAAACCCGATCAATCCATCTAGAAACTGCTGCACTGCTACTTCGTTAGCGGCATTCAGCACGCCGGTTGCAGCACCGCCTTTTCTCAATGCGGAGCGCGCAAGCTCCAGACACGGAAACCGCCTGCTGTCGGGTGTTTCAAATACCAGACCGTTTAGCTGCATCAGATCCAGCGGTGTGACACCAGCGTCAATACGCATTGGCCAGGCCAGCGCGCTGGCGATCGGCGTGCGCATGTCCGCCGGGCCCATTTGCGCGAGAATCGAGCCATCGCAGTACCGTACCATCGAGTGCACAATGCTCTGCGGATGCACCAGCACTTCTACCGATTTTTCGCTGAGGCCGAATAAATAGCACGCCTCGATAACTTCGAGCCCCTTGTTCATCATAGTGGCCGAGTCAATCGAGATTTTTGAGCCCATGCTCCAGTTCGGATGGTTGACGGCCTGAGCGACAGTAGCCGCTTCCATCTGTGCCGTCGTCCAGGTTCTGAATGGCCCACCCGACGCAGTCAGTATCAGTGACAGTACCCCGGATTCAGCACTCTGCAGACGACGCGTGCGCTGATCAGCGTCGGACAAGCACTGAAAAATCGCGTTGTGCTCGCTGTCGACCGGCAACAGCATCGCGCCGCTCTTCGCGGCTGACTGGTTGAGCAAATCACCGGCAACCACCATGGATTCTTTATTGGCCAGCAACACTTTCTTGCCGCTCTCGATGGCATGGAACGTTGGGGCGAGACCAGCAAACCCAACGATTGCCGCCATGATTATCGGGATCTGGGGATCAGTCGCTATCTGAATCAGCGCATCGCCACCGATCACACGAGTTGCTGAACCAGCCCGGCTCAACCGCAATGAAAGCTCTTTGGCAGCAGCAGGGTCAGCCATAGCTGCCAGTCTGGGCTGCAATTCGAGGCACTGCGCGCAGGCAGCTTCGACATTGGAGTTAGCGGTCAGCGCCTCGACAAAATAAGCATCGGTGTTGCGCTGAATAACAGAAACTGTCGCGCAACCCACCGATCCGGTCGACCCAAATACCGCAACGCCCTGCCTCATTTATTTGCCCTCATCGCCAGGAGTCTAATGGTTGTCAGCCGTATTACTACCAGCTGGAATACCAGTCCGGCAAATTGCGCTCGGGATCCGAATGGCATGCCCGGCGTGTGGGTTAGAACGCCCAGATAATCGGCACCACAAGCCACGGCGCGCCCGCCAGCAAGCCGTCGAAACGGTCCAGTACGCCACCATGTCCGGGCAACAATGTACCACTATCCTTAACGCCAACCGTGCGCTTGGCCCGACTGATAAAGAGATCACCAGCGACAGATAATAGTGCAGCAAGCACCGAAACTATAAAGAAAGCCGTTCGATCAACCGACAGACTGTCGACGAAAAAAAACAACACAATTATCGTCAGCAGCATCGCCGCAGCCATGCCACCGATAGCACCCTCGATCGTCTTGCCCTGGCTGATTTCCACGGCGAGCTTGCGCCGACCGAACCGCCTGCCCGCGAAATACGCACCGATATCCGCCGCGGCCACCACAGCAACGATGTATACGACGTAGAACGCTGAACGCTCCACCAAAGCGACGTACAGAGACGCAACAGCAGTTGCCAACAGAAAGGCGGCGAGCGCCAGCAGCGGCCAGTCGGCCTGATCAGGGGGCGTTTGTATTACCGGGCGACGCTTCAAGTCAACAACAATATATAGCCAGATCAACAGGGCCAGCGGCACGACCACCTTCAGTGCGGCTGGTGCCAGTAAAAGAGCTGCTGCGAGCGCTGTGGCCGCCGCAGTGTAACCAGCACGAGTCAGGGGAGCATTCAATCTACCAAGCCGACTCCATTCCCAAGCGCATGCTGCGGAGGCAACCAACAGGAACACCCCGAAGTAAGGTGCTGGCCACGTAAATAGTGCCCAGACAACAAACAAAGCCAGTAATACTGCGGTGATCACACGCTGCTTTAGCACAATCTGATCTCAGAGTTGCGATTGGGTATCGGCCTGCACCTGCTCACCGGTTTGCCCGAATCGTCGCTGCCTTTGACGGTAATGCATTATCGCATCATCAAGTTCTGTGGCGCCGAAATCAGGCCATAGTGTTTGCGAAAAATACAGTTCTGTATAGGCGAGATGCCACAACAAATAATTGCTAAGCCGTTGCTCTCCACCTGTGCGGATAAACAAATCAGGCTCAAGGCCCTCCGGCAACCAGGAGTACCCGGTAATGAGATTCTCATCGATGTTATCCGGCGCCAGCACACCGCTTTTCACGTCCGCGGCGATACGACGCATAACTCTCACCATCTCGTTGCGGCCGCCATAGTTCACGGCGATATTCAGCTGCATGCCTGAGTTGGATGCGGTTTTCTCACTCGATACGGCGATCTCGCGCCGCAACCCGGCCGGAAACTCGTGAACCTCACCAATAAACCGCAGCCGAATGTCTGAGTCGTGCAGCTTTTCCACTTCGTTGCGCAATGCACGCACGAACAGCTCCATCAGGAAGCTCACCTCGGCCTGAGGCCGGCGCCAGTTTTCGCTGCTAAATGCGTACACCGTGAGCGCTTTGACACCAAGACGCGCGCAGTGCTCGACCACCTGTCGAGTCGCTTTGACGCCCGCCTGATGACCGGAACTGCGCGGCATGCTGCGCTTTTGCGCCCAGCGACCGTTGCCATCCATAATGATGGCGATGTGTGAGGGAATGGGGGAAGTCAAACTGGCAAAAATCCACGCAAGATCAAGGCGATCAGACCTCCATCAAGTCAGCTTCCTTAAGCTTCAACGCCTCATCTATCTTCGCGATGTGCTCGTCCGTAGTCTTCTGCACAAGATCCTGTCCCTTGCGCTCATCGTCTTCGGAAATCTCTTTTTCCTTTTGCAGTTCTTTCAGATCATTGTTGCAGTCACGTCGAATATTTCTAACAGCAACACGTGCGTTTTCCGCTTCCTGACGCACCACCCGCACCAGGTCCTTGCGACGTTCCTCGGTCAATGGAGGCATAGGTATGCGAATCACCGTACCTGCACTGGACGGGTTAAGGCCAAGATCCGAGTTGATAATTGCCTTTTCGATCGGACCGACAAGGTCTTTTTCCCAGGGCGTTACGCTGAGCGTACGTGAATCTTCGATGGCTACCTTGGCAACCTGATTCAACGGGGAGGCACTGCCGTAATAATCGACTTTAATATGGTCCAGCAGACTGGTGTGGGCGCGGCCTGTACGAATTCTTCCGAATTCAGTCTGCAGTGCGTCGATACTCTTGCCCATCCGGCTCGCCGCATCTTTTTTTATGTCTTCAATCATGATTTATCTCCGCGTTGGCCCACGAATCTGTTGAATGTCACGGACGCGATTGCTGCGACAGCGCCGGTTTAACGACCGAATTGTGCCACAAAAAAGCCGGCATCAGCGCCGGCTTCGGTTATCAGCACATTGCAAGGCTGTAGCGACTATTCGCCTTTGACCTGAGCCATGACTTCGTCAGCAAAGTTTTCCTGCTTCTTCTCTATACCCTCACCAACCTCGTAGCGGGTGAAGAACTGAGTGGCTGCACCATTCTCTTTGAGCAGCTTTTCCACAGTCATGTCTGTGTCCTTAACATACGCCTGGCCAAGTAGCGTGATTTCAGCCAGATACTTGCGCAGTCTGCCCTGCACCATTTTTTCGATGATATCAGCAGGCTTGCCGCTCTCAGCGGCCTCGGCCACGAGAATCTGCTTTTCTTTGTCGAGCAATTCAGCTGGTACGTCACTTTCGCTGATGCATACGGGATGGCTGGCAGCCACGTGCATGGCGATGTCTCGCGGCAGTGCATCAGAGTCACCGGAAACTTCGGTTACCACGCCAATTTTCTCGCCGTGCTTGTATACGCCAATGCGACCGTCTGACGCGTCGTGCCTTATGAACCGTCGGACCTGAATGTTCTCACCGAGCTTTGAGACCATTTCCTGACGAATATTTTCAATGGTCTGTCCACCTGAATCGAGACCCGCCAGTGCGTCCACGTCTGCAGGCGCCGCCTTCAATACAGCTTCAGCTACAGATTGCGCAAAGCCCTGAAACTCATCGCCTTTTGCGACGAAATCGGTTTCGCAGTTGATTTCAACCATAGCGACTGATTTCTGGTCGTCTGCCACGGCTACACCGATAGCGCCTTCCGCTGCGATACGACCGGATTTTTTGTCGGCTTTCGCCAGACCAGAAATGCGCATCTGTTCAGCAGCCGCGTCCATATCGCCGTCTGCTTCTACCAGTGCTTTTTTACACTCCATCATGCCTGCGCCGGTTCGCTCGCGCAGTTCCTTTACCATTGCTGCTGTTATAGCCATTGTTCTGTTG
>CAYMFQ010000001.1:0-23441 GCA_964389335.1 uncultured Granulosicoccaceae bacterium | reverse complement strand
GCTGCTGGTGTTTCGGTTACTTCGACGAAGTCAGCGCTATCCTGAACTGAACCCGCGGTCTTGCCGGTTTGAATAGAATCAGCCGCTGCATCAACGTAGAGCTGGATCGCCCGCACTGCGTCGTCGTTGCCGGGGATCACATAGTCGACCTGTTCCGGCGAGTTGTTGCTATCGACGACAGCCACAACCGGTATACCGAGCTTGCGTGCTTCGGCAATGGCAATTTTTTCGTAGCCAACGTCCACCACGAACAGCGCGTCGGGCAGACGCTCCATTTTTTTGACACCACCAAGCGACTTTTCGAGCTTTTCGAGCTCACGACGCAAAGTCAGCGCTTCTTTTTTGCTGAGGCGCTCTTCCCCGCCACTGCTGAACATCTCTTCCAGTTCGAGCATACGCTTGACCGATTGCTTGACCGTTTTGAAGTTGGTCATCATGCCACCAGGCCAGCGACGGTTAACGTACGGCATGTTGCAGCTTTGCGCGGCATTCTTAACAGCATCGCGTGCGGCGCGCTTGGTACCGACAAACAGTACGCGGCCGTTCTTGGAAGCCAGTTTACCGAGGAAATTCAGCGCGTCATCCAGCGCCGGAACCGTGTTTTCGAGGTTGAAAATATGGATCTTGTTGCGTTCGCCGTAGATGTACGGCGCCATCTTTGGGCACCAGTAACGGGTTTGGTGGCCGAAATGCACACCGGCTTCCAGCATTTGACGCATGCTTACTTTAGACATTAGTTACTCTCGTTTCGGGTTGAGCCTCCGCCTCAACTACAACAAACAACCGGTCGCCCGGCACCCGTTTGCGCACATACGTTGAGACGTGTGAATTTCAGTTTCGCCACTGCATTTACCGCAAGCATGCAAACTCTGCACAGGGTGTTCTCGAAGGAATACTGCCCGGATTTTGCTGATTTTGATGCTGCGGGTGAGTTGCCGACTACCTGCCAGAGGCCGTGCCGTCAGCGATTTTCGCCACGAAAGCCGCGGTAAATTTGCTATGACTCACTGATTTGGGAATGACCGGAAGTTGATCAACGACCGGCCAATCCACAATTATATTCCAGAAATAGTGAATGTTCCAATACAATAATAGACTTTAGACAAGTAGCACTCAGGACAAAATGCAAATGCGAGCGCTTTCGGTTCCAATCAAGACCAGTCATGAAATAGAAAAGATGCGTACGGCGGGACGCATGGCTGCAGAAGTGCTGGATATGATCGGTGAACACGTGCGCCCGGGCGTCACCACGGACGAGCTAAATACCATTTGTCACGAGCACATCACTGTCAAACAGGGTGCAATTCCGGCACCACTGAATTATCGCGGTTTCCCCAAGTCCATTTGCACGTCACTTAATCATCAAGTGTGCCACGGTATCCCCGGGTCACGTGTGCTGAAAAAGAAGGATATCGTCAACATCGATGTAACGGTCATAAAAGATGGTTATCACGGCGATACCAGCCGCATGTTCTATATCGGCGAGCCGACCATTAAGGGACGCCGAATTTGTGAAATCGCGCTCGAATCCCTGCACCGAGGCATTGAAGTGGTGCGCCCGGGGGCAACCCTGGGCGATATCGGCCATGCCATTCAAATCTACGCCGAGGGAGAGCGTTGTTCGGTGGTGCAGGAGTATTGCGGACACGGCATAGGCAGTTCGTTCCATGAAGAGCCGCAGGTATTGCACTACGGCGCCCCCGGTGAGGGACTGGCACTTAAGCCTGGCATGGTGTTTACAGTCGAACCAATGATCAATGCCGGCAAACGACACGTAAAACTGCTGCCTGATGACTGGACCGTAGTCACCAAAGACAAAAGCCTCTCGGCCCAATGGGAACACACAGTTCTGGTCACCGAAAACGGCTACGAGCTGCTGACCCTGTCACCGCAAGAGGTTTGAGGCTGACTGTGCTAACCGCGCTGAGCAGCATGAGCCGGGTTTTGCAATCAGCCCAGGGTGACACACAGTGAGCGAACCTAAAAGCCAGGCGGATGTGAAACGTCAGAGCGAAACCCTGCTGCATCTCCCCTCGCTGGTCGCCGAGGTTGAAGAAAACGGCTCGACCATCGCCGCGTACAAGCAGGCATTCGCCCAGGCACGTAGCGCGATAGACAGCCTGTTCAGGCAAAACGTGCCCGCAGCCGAGTTACTGGCATGGCAATCAGCGGTTTCAGACACGCTGATTGTGCATCTTTGGGAACAGCACATCCCGGCTGAATCCTACGCTGAACTCGCGCTGCTTGCTGTGGGTGGCTACGGACGTGCCGAGCTGCACCCGAATTCCGACATCGACATCCTGATTCTGACGGCCGACAACTACACGCAGGCTGACGAGGCGATTTCCGCTTTCGTTACCGCCCTGTGGGACACTGGTCTCGATATCGGTCACAGTGTTCGCGACGTACCGCGCAGCGTGCAGGAAGCATTGGCAGATGTCACTGTCGTTACCAATCTGCTGCAGAGCAGATTGCTGAGCGGTTCGAACGCACTGTACGACAGACTAAAACAATCCATCGAGCCCGCCAGAGTATGGGGCGAGGCAGATTTCTTTGTTGCTAAGCGCGACGAACAAAGCCAGCGCCATGTCAAATTTCACGGCACCGCCTATCGACTTGAGCCTAACCTGAAAGAGAGCCCGGGTGGCCTGCGCGATATCCAGACCATCGAATGGCTGGTAATACGTTTGTACGGCTCCAACAAACTCGAAGCACTGGTTACCGACGGATACCTGACTGACGCGGAACTAACCGAGCTGCTCGAAGGACGTGACCATCTGTGGCGCATACGTTATCTGCTGCATATCAAAAGCGGCCGCAAGGAAGATCGACTGCTGTTCGACTATCAGCGCGACCTTGCCGAAGACTTTGGCTATGACCAGGACGGTAACGAAGCTGTCGAGCAGTTTATGCAGAAGTACTATCGCACGGTAACCAAAGTTGAGCGGCTGAACGGCATGCTGCTGCAATTGTTCGAAGATCAATTGCTCAACGATCCCGCCTCGCTGGCAACCGTGCCAATTAACAAACGCTTTCAGGTCACTAACAATTATCTGGAAGTAACCAGCGACACCGTCTTTAAAGACTATCCACCCGCGATACTAGAGATGTTTCAGGTATTTGCATCAAGTGAAGACATTAAGGGCATTGGCGCGACTACACTGAGGCTGCTTAGCAGCCACCTGCATCTGATTGACCGACGATTTCGCAACGAGTTAATTCCGCGTGATCTTTTCTTACAGCTGTTTAGAGAGCCGCAAAAAATCACCCGTAAACTGCGGTTGATGAACCGCTACGGTGTACTTGCCAACTACCTGCCGGAGTTTGAAAAAATAGTTGGCCGTATGCAGTACGACCTGTTCCATATTTACACGGTTGACGAACATACCCTGATGGTGATCAGGAATCTGCGGCGCTTTGCGTTGTCGTGGCACAACGAAGAGTTTCCACAGTGTTCACAGATTATGCAGCAACATATCGACCGACCGGAACTGCTGTACCTGATTGGTCTTTATCACGACATAGCCAAAGGGCGCGATGGCGATCACAGCATACTTGGCGCGGAAGACGCCGAGAAGTTCTGCAACCACCACGGTCTGACTGCGGTCGACACCAAGCTTGTGACCTGGACTATTCGCCACCACCTGGCGATGTCTACAACAGCGCAGCGCAAAGATATTTCTGATCCGGAGATCATCAGCGAATTTGCGCACTTTGTTGGCTCCCTGCGCTACTTAAACTACCTCTACCTGCTAACGGTTGCCGACATCCGTGGCACCAATCCGGAATTGTGGAATTCATGGAAGGCCAACCTGTTGCAGCAGCTCTACATAAGTACTGAGCGTGCGCTAAAACGAGGGCTCGATAACCCGATCGACAAGCAGGAGATCATTGACGAAAGAATGCTGGAGGCTCGCCGCCTGATGAGCCCCAATGTCAGCAGAAATGCCATCGATACAGGCACCATTGACGCAATCTGGGCAGACTGTGACGATAACTATTTCCTGCAGTACTCTGCCGATGAAATTTGCTGGCATACCACATCTATTGCGCAACACTCACTGAATGAAACACTGGTAGAACTGAGGCGCGAAGCGAAGCGTGGCTCAACGGAAATTTTCATTCACGTTGCAGACTATGATCAGATTTTTGTCGATATCGCCACGTCACTTGAGAAGCTGAGCCTCACTGTAGTCAGCGCAGATATACTCTCATCCAGACGCGGTATGACTCTCAATACTTTCTATGTTCTCGACAAAGACGGCGAAACAATCCAGGACCAGGCACGCCTCGACCATATACATACGGTATTGATGCAAGCCCTGACAAGCCGTTCCGACCTTGACCAGCCGACGCAGATGCCGGCCCCCAGAAGACTCCGGCATTTCGAGTTTAATCCTATTATCGAGTTCGATAACACGGCCTCTGATGACTACACCAGTTTATTCATTAAGGCGATTGATCGACCCGGCCTGTTAAGCGCAATCGGTTACAGCTTTGCTGAGAATAACATCCGCGTTGCATCCGCCAACATCACAACACTTGGCGAAACTGCGGAAGATGCTTTCCATATTCAGAATCTTGATCGCAGCAAAGTAGTCGACAAAAAAACCCTACAACAACTGCACGACTCATTGCTGCAACACGTAAAGTAAAACAATGACCGAAACGGTAGAGCTCGCACGTCAACTGATCACAAAACCATCAGTCACTCCGGCAGACGAAGGATGTCAGCAACTGATCGCTGATTATCTGGAACCGCTCGGCTTCCAGTCATCGCACCTTCAGTACGGAGTGGTCAGCAATCTGTGGGCAACCACTAACGGCACAGGGCCTCTGCTGGTATTTGCGGGTCATACTGATGTAGTACCCGCCGGTCCCGAAGAGCAATGGCGGCACCCTCCGTTCGATGCAGTGGTCGATAATGGCTACCTGTATGGACGTGGGGCAGCTGATATGAAAAGCAGCATCGCGGCGATGATGATTGCCTGTCGACGCGTGTTGACCAACAATCAGATTAAAGGCCAGCTGGGTTTTTTGATAACCAGTGATGAAGAGGGACCAGCGACCGACGGTACCGTCAAGGTGGTGGAACACCTGAACAACATCGGCACCAGTATCGACTGGTGCATCGTGGGAGAGCCCACCAGCACTACACATCTGGGTGACATCGTTAAAAACGGACGTCGCGGTTCGCTGAATGGTCGCGTAACCGTCAAAGGCAAACAGGGACATGTTGCCTACCCGCATCTGGCAGAAAATCCGGTTCACCTGTTTGCAGGCGCATTACAGGAATTGACCAGCGAACAGTGGGACAACGGCAACGAGTTCTTTCCCCCAACAACCTTTCAGGTTTCCAATCTGCACGCCGGCACCGGTGTGGAGAACGTGATACCCGGAGAGCTTAGCTGTCAGTTTAATTTTCGCTTTTCAACAGAGGTAACCGCCGAACAACTAAAACAACGGGTGCAATCTGTACTCGATGCACATCAGCTCAATGCAGATATATCGTGGCGGTTATCCGGCAATCCTTTCATAACCAGCAGGGGGCGATTGGTTGAAGCAACCAGTGCTGCTATCGAAGCAGTCTGTGGCAGAACCACTGAACTCTCTACCAGCGGCGGCACCTCGGACGGGCGCTTTATTGCGCCAACCGGCGCAGAGGTACTGGAGCTTGGTCCGGTCAACGCCACCATTCATCAGATTGATGAGTGCGTTAGCTGCGAAGACCTGGAACAGCTAACCAATCTGTACGAACAGATTATCGTCAAGCTGCTGGTCAAATAACACGCACGCTTAGACTGCTAAGCTGCTACCAGGTGAGCCAGGGTTTAAAATACAGCGCTGCATTGGTGTAGCGCCGATCGTTGGTCACCTCTGTATCAAGCCAGTCAGGCAGGGTCACTTGTTCATCAGCGCTGGAGAGCTCTATCTCAGCGACCACCAGACCGTGGTTTTCGGCATGAAACTCATCAATTTCCCAAAGTTTGCCGTCGATGGTGACTTCATGCCGCGTTTTGCTTATTGCGGCACGAGTGGATATTTTGTCCAACATAACCTGACCATCTTCCACCGGAATCGGGTACTCGTAGTCATAGCTATGAGTGTCGTCAATGCGGGTTTTTATTGATAGAAAGAAATTACTATCCTTTTGCCTGACGCGACACACGGTGTTGTCCTGTTGCGCAAGATACGCCTGTCGCATAACCACTTTGCGCTGCCCCTGCGGCCACCGCCCGGGCTTGACGAGGAACTTTCGTTCAATTTCAATCATAGATGCTCAAGGCTCAGTCGATTCGGGTTACAGACTATCACGAACGACTCAACATCTACTTTCTCTAATCTACAGGAGTTCTACAGAATATTTCTACAGGACATTGCCCAACGCATGCAGGCGCGGTACTGAAGCGAGCAGCTTTTGTGTGTACTCGTGTTGCGGGTTGCCACATACATCAGCGGTGGCACCAAACTCAACCAGCCGCCCCTGATACATCACCGCGGTTCGATCACTGATGTACTCCACCACTGAGATATTGTGTGTGATAAACAGCAACGTTAGCCCAAGTCGCTCTCGCAGTTCCAGCAACAGAGTTAACAACTCGGCCTGCACAGAGACGTCGAGAGCGCTGGTGACTTCATCGCAAACAATCAATTTAGGGTTTACCGCGAGTGCGCGGGCAATGCCGATACGCTGTCGCTGACCACCAGACATCTCATGTGGATAGCGCCATAGATAGTCGACCGGCAACTGCACATCCTGCAACAGTGCCGCAGCCAGGTCCTCGCGCTCTTTGTGCGAGTTGCCAATACCATGCGCCGCCATGGGCTCTGTTAGTGTTGATGCAATCGTCAATCGTGGATTAAGAGACGATAACGGGTCCTGAAACACGATCTGTAAATCAGTGCGTAATTCACGCATCGCAGCAGAACCAAGCTTACCAATATCAGTACCGCCAAACAGGATGCTGCCATGTGTCGGAGCAAGCAACCTCACCAGGGCTTTACCCAGCGTCGATTTGCCACTACCCGACTCTCCGACCAGTGCCAGTATTTCACCCTTCCAGATATCGAGGGATACGTCATCAACCGCTTTTATGGTTGATACCACGCGCTTTAGCAGACCGCGTCGCACTGGAAAGTGCACCCCCAAATGCTCCACACGCATCAATGCATCAGGCGTTATTTCCGGCCGGTTTTGGCGACTGAGGTTTTCGGGCACGGCTGCCAGCAACTGTCGGGTATAAGGGTGCTGCGGCCGTAACAGGATAGCTTCACGTGTACCCTGCTCGACAATGCAGCCGTTTTGCATCACCGCAACACGGTCAGCTATTTGCGCGACAACACCAAGATCGTGGGTAATAAACAACATGGCCATACGAGTCTTTTCCTGAAGCTCTCGCATCAGTTCAAGAATGCCAGCCTGTACGGTTACATCAAGCGCAGTCGTCGGCTCATCGGCAATAAGAAGTCGGGGTCTGCACGCTAATGCAATGGCAATCATTACTCGCTGTCGCTGACCACCGGATAGTTTGTGTGGATATTCGCGATACCGAATTTCCGGCTGTTTGAGTTTGACATCACGCAGTGCTTCAAGCGCTATCGCCTCTGCTTCCGCATAGGCAATCCCCGGTCTGGCAAACTCTATAGCCTCGACAATCTGTTCGCCCACGGTAAACACCGGGTTCAATGAAGACATGGGCTCCTGAAAAATCATCGCCATGTGGCGGCCGCGCAATCGCGACATCGCTGTATTATCCAGCGACAACAAATTTAATGGCTGGTCAGGCGATTCGTTGAACGGACGCCATGGCGAGTTTGAGTCTGTGGCTGCTTCGCCAATCGGTGTCGATGGATCAGGATACAGTTCTATATTGCCACTCGGATGCGATACTACTCCATCAGGCAACAAACGCATTATCGATAGTGCGGTAACCGATTTACCGCTGCCAGACTCTCCAACCAGACACAGAGTTTCCGCCTGATCGATGGAAAAATCGATTCCTTTAACGGCATCGACTTCCGACCCTGCCGACGGTAACCGGGTGCGAAGATCATTTACCTGCAGCAGCTTCAAACCGATTCCGCCCGCTGTGTCAGAGGATCGAGTGCGTCGCGCAGCGCCTCACCGATGAGATTGTATGAAAACACCGTAAGGAATATCGCACCTCCGGGGAATAGCGCCATCCACCAGTTGAAGGTGGAAGAGCGCACTGCCTGATTGAGCATCTGCCCCCATGATGGGTCATCAATCAGCCCCAGCCCCAGAAAGCTCAGCGTCGCTTCCGCAAGAATGGCCGAGGCCACACCAAAACTGGCTGCAACCAGCACGGGTGCCACTGCATTAGGGAGAATATGTCTGAACAGAATGGAGCGCAGGGGCAGGCCTGCGGCCACCGCGGCCTGTACAAAGTCCTGATTGCGTAGGCGCAGAAATTCAGCCCGCACGTAACGCGCATAGCCTGGCCAACTGGTCAGGCCAATGATCACCATCATCAGATACACGCTGCGATCAAAAAAGGCCACGAACGTCAGCAACAAAAACAGTGTGGGAACCGACTCAAATATCTCTACAAGACGCATCCCAAGCATATCGACAACACCGGAGAAGTAACCCATGAAGCCACCGATAAAAACACCCAGCACCATGGCAATCCCCGTTGCTACCAGACCGATACCCAGTGCCAGACGGGCCGCATGAATCATGCGGCTCAGGAGGTCAGCACCGTTTTCTTCAGTGCCGAATAGATGCAGCCGATCCGCGTCTGCACCCGGTGGCAGTAAGCCTGTGTCGCCAAAGTCTCTAAGGTAATCCTTTGGCGAGTAAGGGATCGGCGCGTGGATGCTCCATTCCACAGCAGTATTGGTACTTCGATAGGTCTCGTAGACCGATAGCTTCGGCGGTGACACGATTTGGCTGAGTGCAATAAAGCACACCGCACATGCCGCTGCCGTCACCACAACAACATTGCGAAAACGCACACGTAAAACAAACAACACCGACGCCACTAAGAACACAAGTAACAGGGTCAGGTCCAGCGCTGTCATATACTGCAGTGCGGGACTCTCGATACGACCGTCCACTCGTTGCAGCAACGGTCGACTGTTGGCCAGCAGCGGTGCAAATATCGCCACCAAACTCAAGAGCCCCAGCCAGCACGCCCCGACCTGTGCACCACGCTTTTTAAACGTATCTTTAACCACACGCGTGCCGAGGCTTTGCGAGCGACTGGACTCGGGTTGACCATGAGCCTTAGCCACTGAGCTCGCTTCAGCCATCACTCGTAGCTCACTCTGGGGTCAACCAGCGCATAACAAATATCAGCCAGCAGA
The DNA here is from genome assembly GCA_964389335.1 of uncultured Granulosicoccaceae bacterium. GTDB lineage: Bacteria > Pseudomonadota > Gammaproteobacteria > Granulosicoccales > Granulosicoccaceae. Next base: position 14,111 of record CAYMFQ010000001.1, on the reverse strand, counting down.
TAACCAATTAACGTCAGCACCCCGCTTATAAGCGTTAGCGACAACACCAGTTCTCTGTCGCGACCCTTGACGGCTTCAACAGCCAGTTTGCCCATACCCTCAATGCTGAACAGACTCTCTACGATTACTGATCCAGCCAGCAGGCCGGGCAACAGAGACGCAGCAACGGTAATCAGCGGAATGAGGCTGTTGCGAAATACATGACGCCACAACACGATATCATCGGTTGCGCCTTTGGCCCGCGCTGTACGTGCGTAGTCCGCTGCCATGTTTTCCAGTATCGATGATCGGGACAACTTGGCCAGAAACGCAAAGCCACCGAATGACAGACACAGCACCGGCAGCGCCAAATGCCATAATCGATCAAAAAGAAAACCGCGTACAAAATCACCGTGCAGGAAACCACGTACCAATAAAATTCCGGCAACGATACCTGCAGCACCGCAAAACAGCACACGCATCGCTTTAAAATCACTGGCAGCTATCAGCCAGCACAATACCGCAACCGACAAACTGATTAAAAAATGCGCAAAGGATGTGATCGGCTGTCCAATGCTGTCTGCCATCGCGAACCCCGCAACCAGACCAACACCACCAAACACCAGACTACGCCACCAGTCCGGTAGTCGCGCGTTGGCAAACAAACTGACACTAACTGCTAGTGCAACACCTGCGAAAACAAGCAATACATCAGTAAAGCCACTCAGGTGTGGCAGAAACGGCATATCCTCCGCCACGCGTCGATTGAGACCGGACTCGGGGAACCAAAACCAGTTTTGTTCGCTGGCAAAAAATCCGATCAGTAAAATACCGGCCAGCATCACCGGTACAGACCACAACGCCAACAGCACAGTACCGGACATGACATCAAATGACTGCCCTCGCTGCGTGGCTGCTCGTACACCGATTGCTATCGCGATGATATAAACGACAGGTATCGACAATAAGTTCAGTAACAAGGTGACCGGAAGGCGCTCGGCGATCAGGCCCGAGACAGATCGACCGTAAAGGAAGCTATCACCCAGGTCCGAGCCCTTTAACAGACTGAAGTTTCCATAGCCGAACTGTCCACTGGCATCAGTAACGGTTTCGAATCCGATCGGACTGATACTGTTCAGCCAGCGCAGATATTGCTCGGGGGCGGACGCGTCCAGTCCGTAGCGACGGTTGTAGTATTCCTCCATCGCCTTTCTGGCTTCGGGTTGCATGACACCCTGTGTCAGACTTTGCGCCCCGATCCCACCTGGCGATGCCGCCATTACAGTAAATACCACCAGCGTTATACCGAGCAGCGTCGGCACGATAAGCAGTATTCTACGCAGCAGATAAGTCAGCATGTCAGACTGCTCCCTGGCATGCCAGTGGGTCGTGCGGGAATCTCGGTGTGGCCGATAATCATCAACGACTATTGTTGATACTGTTGCAGGCTGCCAGGGACAAATGTCTCTACCGGCACCAGTGTGGTATTTAAACCGAGCCTGGTTACTTCTGCATTTTGTATACGCCGGTCGATAAACATCAACGATTTTCTACGCATCAAAAAAGTATAGGGCTGCTGTTCGTGCAAAATTCGTTCGGCTTTATGCCAGATTGGCATGCGCCGTTGCTCGTTAACCTCGGCACGCGCCTGATCGATCAGCGTATCCAGCTCTGCATTGCGGAACTGCACAAAGTTATCGCCACCGCCATCAATTTGTGTACTGTGGAACATTTGAAAAATATCTGTCTCAACGCCACTGCTCCAACCCAGTGTAATGGCATCAAAGTTTCTGCTGTCGAGCAGATCGATCATCACCGACCATTCACTGGGTTTTGGAATCAGTGACACGCCCGCTCGTGCATATAAGTCCTTCAAAAAGAGAACGATGCGACGGGTGTCATCACTGTCCTGAAAGTACACCAGTTCAAACTCAAGTGGCTGACCATTTTCGTTTTCAAGAATACCGTCGCCATCTCGGTCGCTGAAGCCAGCGTCTGCTAACAGGGCTGTTGCCGCTTCTATATCGGTTGGCCATGGCTCAATAGACTGATCGTGCTGATCACTGCGCGGGTTAAACGGGCTTACAGCAATTTCCGCATAACCGAGCATTATCTCGTCTACGATGCGCTGTCGGTCGGTCATGAGTGTCATAGCCCTGCGCACACGCTGATCAGAAAAAACAGTTGGCACGCCATCGCGCTCGGTATTCCAGCCAATATAGCTGTAGCCGGCCGTGGGACTCATGAACTCAAGGTTGCGCGCCTCTGCTTCAATCTGCGGATCGGTCACCAGCTTTTGGTATTCACGCGGCTTGGATGAGTAGGTATCGATAATACTGTTGCGGAATGCCGCCAGCCGAGCACTGTCGTTTTCAATGGTGTTCCAGATCATGCGGTCATAGGAAGGCTGAACTGGCCCCCAGTAGCGCTGGTTGCGCAGTAACTCTACCCGGCCGGAGTCCGGTGTCCACGAAACCGGATCAGTGAGGCGATAGGGACCCGAACCAATCAACAATCCTTTCGACTGATTAAATTGCTCGGGGCTGTCGAGATACGGTTCGTAAAAATGCCTGGCAAGGATGGGCATCTCACCTGCCAGTCCCAGGCTTTCAAAATACGGCTCAGCAAAAACAAATTTAACGCGTTGTTTATCGAGCGCTTCCACCGAAGATATCTTCTGCAGATTAGCGCGGGTTCTGGGCGCGGCAATACTCTCATCCATGGTGAATCGATAAGAGAACGCGACATCTTCCGCGGTCAGTGGCACACCATCGGAAAACACCAGACCGCTGCGCAGTGTAAATTCAATACTCAGCCCATCGTCACTGACATTCCACGATTCAGCCAGCAGACCTTCCCACTCAAGTGTTTCCGGGTTGCGTACCAACAGTGTTTCGATCACATAGCTTTGCACATTGGCGGCATACAAATCGGCGGATATGAGGGGCGTGATGGTTTTTAGCCCAACCGGAAACGGACGCACGAACCAGTCACCTTCAGCATAGCCCTCAAGACTGGTTAATGCGGATGCCCGTGCAAATACCGGATCTACCGCGTCGTCCGGCGCACGCTGCAATGTCAGCGATTGCTGGTCAATTCTGCTTTGCAGCTCGCGCAGGCTTTGCGTTAGTGAGCGCAGATCCTGTGCCTGCGAAGCAAAGCTCGCCTGCATTTTCGCCATGCTGCGCCATTGCCTGTCGATCATATACATCGACAACAGGATGAGCCCGCCAACACCGATGATGCTGGCTAACAAAATCCAGTCTTTGCGATTAAATTTGCGATCGATGGGAATACCCTCAGAATGAAAACAGCCGGTTGAGCGTGTCAACCTTAACGTCGACCATGCAAGGGACACTTACAGACAGTATAGGAATAGAAACACGATGCAACAAACTGTTGAACTCAAATCAGCCGCAGCAGCGTTGCAATATTCCACCCGGCGGTATTCGCGTATACTTCCGCCCTACACTATTTTGCCCACACGGTATAAGGAGTCAGCATGGGGTTTTTGGCTGGAAAAAAAGCCTTAATCATCGGCGTAGCCAGTAAGAAATCGATAGCCTGGGGGATCGCGCAATCGATGTTTCGGGAAGGCGCAGAAATCGCCCTGACCTACCAGAATGAACGCCTGAAGGATCGGGTCATTGACTTTGCGAGTGCCTGTAATTCAACCATGACTTACCCGTGCGATGTCGAACACGATGCGGACATAGAAGCGTTGATGACAGAGCTCGGCAACAGTTGGGGCACCTTCGATATTCTGGTACATGCCGTAGGCTTCGCACCGCGTGACCAACTCGAAGGTGATTACCTCGACAACGTAACACGCGAGGGCTTTCGCGTCGCTCACGATATCAGCTCTTACAGTTTTGCAGCGCTCGGCAAAGCTGCAAAACCCTTGCTGTCAGACACTGGGGCATTGCTTACGCTGAGCTACCTGGGTGCGGTTCGCTCCATGCCAAACTACAATGTGATGGGGCTTGCAAAGGCCAGCCTCGAAGCCAATACGCGCTTCATGGCACACTCGCTCGGGCCACACGGCGTCCGCGTGAATGCCATTTCCGCAGGACCGATTCGCACTCTGGCCGCTTCAGGCATCGGTGATTTCAAAACCCTGCTGAACTATGTCGCCGCAACTGCACCTATGAAACGCAATGTCACCATCGAACAGGTCGGCGATACTGCGGCATTTCTATGCTCGGATATGGCTGCAGGGATTACCGGCCAAATCGTGTACGTTGACAACGGATTTAACAACGTGGCGATCCCGCCGGCTATGACTTGATGCGGTGTAGGTAAAATGGGTAGGCGCTGTCAACCCAGCCGCTGAAACTGACCGCAACGGCGCATAGCAAAGATGTCAGATGCGATGCGACAGGAGTCGAGTCAGAATTGGAAAGGCTGTTATTTACTGAGCCGGATAGGGACTGTCGCCGCCACTAAGCAGAGCCTCGTTTCTGACGATATCAGCACGCTGCTCCATCGATGACATCATTGATTGGAACTCAATCGGCCCGGTGCTGATGAGCGGTGGCGCATTCGCATCAGGCGCTTCTTCCTCGGTGGCTTCCTCAGTTGTTTCCGCAATGCCGCTAAAAACTGCGACTGCGAGATTGCCATCCGACAGTGTCACTGTTTCATACCCTGCCTGTCCCTCTGCGGGTTTTGGCATAGTAAACAGCGTTGTTATCAATGCGCGATCAACTTCGTTACTGGAGCGGGCAACGGCGACGGTATCACTAAACGTTGCATCATTTTCGGCGGCAATTGCGGCCGCATCTCCACCACCCTGAAGTTGCTCAACAATTTGGTCGGCAAGATCACCGAGCTGTTCAGTGGCACGCTCTGTTTGAATGGCAGTACGGATATCATCGGTTACCTCTTCCAGTGGCTTCGGCGCTGGCGGCTCATGCTCAACTGTCCTCAATACCACTGAGTGATACTCGCCCAGCTCGACAGTCTCGGAATTCAGCCCGCTGTTTAGCACATCGTCAGAGAGCGCAGCGGCGAGCACCTGGCGATTACTGCCAATGCCATCTGTCGTGGTTGAATCAATCCAGTCTGAAGTTTTCACCTCAAGGCCAGTTTCGTTAGCGGCTGGCTCCAGAGAGTCGCTATTCTCATACGCTGCATTCTGCAGTTGCTCACTGACTTCGAAGTAGCGGTTTTCGGCTGTTTCGGTGCGATACAGGTTTTCTACTTCGTCTTTGACCTCTTCAAACGCCTTGCCGCGCTCGCCGATAATCTTATTTAGTCGAATAATATGAACACCAAAGTCCGAACGAACCGGCGCACTGATTTCACCCTCGGTCATAGCAAACGCGGCTTCTTCAAACTCCGGCACCATGACCCCTTCACCAAACTCGCCGAGACTACCACCATTTTCCGCTGAGCCACTGTCTTCGGAAAACTCCTTTGCCAAATCTTCGAAAGCCTCGCCAGCGTTAATGCGGTCGATTAACTCTTGTGCCTGTGTCTGAACTTTCTCGGCCTCGCTGTCAGAGGCATCACTGTCGAGTGACAGCAAGATGTGCGAAGCGTCGCGCTGCTCCGGTGCTACCCATTGCGTTTTGTTTTGATCGTAGTAAGAACGAATATCCTCTTCGGTTACTTCGATATCGGACTTCAAGTCATCGATGTTGAGCTCGATATACTCGATTGTGACTTTTTCCGGATTGTTGTAGAGATTGATGTTGTCATCATAGTGTGTGCTGATGTCAGCCTCACTCACCTCAATAGTCTCTGCGGTTTTCGCAACATCAAGGCTGATGTAAGAGAGATTTCGCTGCTGTTCACGCAGTTGCCTGATACGACTCTCCTCATCGGGGAGAGAAAAACCCGTAGCCAGAACCGAGTTTTGCAGTTGCTGCATCACCAGATCGACACGGTACTGTTCCTCAAACTCTGCTGGTGACAGCCCCATCGATTGCAGTTGAAGTTGATATCGCTCTTTGTCGAACCTGCCATCAACATTAAAGGCTTCCACTGAGAATAGCCCTTTCGCAACGTCTTCATCACTCACTGCAAAGTTGTTGTCGACTGTCGCCTGACGCATAACTTCCTGCGTAATGACTGCGTTCATCGCCTGATTGCCAACCAGCGAAACGGTGTTAAGGCCTTCCGGCATCTGTCCACCAAACATCTGTCGCATGCGCGCGTTTTCATTTTGGTAGGCGTTTTGAAATGTACCCAACGATACTTTTTCACCGTTCACCTTAGCTGCGTAGTCCGGCCCCCCGCCTGAGAAGTACGAGTTAACACCAAACAGCGCGAACGGGATACAGATAATGGTAACGAGGAGGTACTTGAGCCATTTGGAATTGCGTATGCCGTCTCTAAGATCAAGTAACATATTTGAATTTCAGGTGAGTTGGGTTCAGGAAAGCAACGAATGAACTAACCGTTTGGTTTCATACAATCTAACTATAGCATTCCCAAAAAAAAAGGGCGCCAATGACACCCTTTTTTAACGATGGCGGAGCGGACGGGACTCGAACCCGCGACCCCCGGCGTGACAGGCCGGTATTCTAACCAACTGAACTACCGCTCCAATTTGCTTTGCTGCTTGAGCTACCGCGTATTGTACCTACTGTCAGTGTAGCTTAGGTGGTTTTAACTCACCGAGCTCCTACACGTTGTCCACGTTGCAGCAGCTTTGCACTAACAGATTTCAAATTTGCCTGACTGTCTTCAGTACTTTTCGCAGAGTGCCTGCAGCTTACTTAATTTTCTTCCATTACTGCTTTGCTTCAAAAGCTTTAACCAACGTCATGCTGGCTATGCATCTTACCGATTTTAAAACCACCAACACTTCCACAACCGACAGATTAATTCCTGTGAAAGCCTGACTGCAGAGTTTCTGCTGTCAAAAAGTTTGGTGGGTGCTGAGGGGCTCGAACCCCCGACCCTCGCCTTGTAAGGGCGATGCTCTCCCAGCTGAGCTAAGCACCCAAGCAATCCGACTAGTTTATCGAATCTTTCAACGCTTTGCCAGGTTTAAAACGAGGAACATTAGATGCTGCGATCTGAATCTCTTCGCCAGTCCTCGGATTTCGACCCTTGCGAGCCTCACGCTTGCTTACCAGGAACGTGCCAAAGCCTATCAGTGTAACCTGGTCGCCACCTTTTAATGCATCGCCGATAACATCGACCATTGAATCGATGACTTTTGCGGCATCTGATTTTTGTACATCTGCTTTTTCAGCAACAGCATCGACGAATTCAGTTTTGTTCATCCAGAGATGTCCTCGGTATTAAAATATCTTGGCTGTGCCATTGTAAGGGCACTGTTGTAGCCGGCGCGTAACTATACGGTAACTTCGATCCAGAGAGGCTATATTCATCAGCAACGCCGCTGCGTTACTGTTAAAAGAGTCCGCGAGGCTGGCGAGTGGGTGATACTACAATACACATTTCAGAGCGGTAATCCGCAGGTGAGTAATCGCCTAATCGACGCACGATGATACCACATTTAGTGGTTCTCCGAAACAAAGTGAAGCGTTGCGGTTGTTTTGCAGGAAAATATATACAAACGTCGGTTGCAGAACATGCGTGTCTGTACAAGGCTCTCGCTGAGGCCGGCATGCGCAACTTAGAGTATAAGGTGGCAGAGCCTGAATGGCTCTGCCAAAAGAGCACTATTAGTGCGTTCGAACGGAAGTCGAAGTCTTTTTCTTTCCCGAGCGTTTGGCTTTCGGTTCTGGCTCGTCTTCGACAATGGCAAGCGGAACCGGATCGCTGGCCAGCGCAATGTGCAGTACGTCATCGATCCATCGCACCGGTTCTATCGTCAGGTTGGCCGTTACTTCTTCCGGAATTTCGGCCAGATCTTTTTTGTTCTCATCCGGAATAATGACGGTTTTGATGTCACCTCGATGCGCGGCAAGCAGCTTTTCCTTGAGCCCGCCAATTGGCAATACCTCACCACGCAGTGTGATTTCACCCGTCATAGCAACGTCCGCTTTAACCGGAATGCCTGTTAAAGCAGACACCAGTGCGGTGCACATGCCAATACCGGCGCTGGGTCCGTCTTTCGGGGTCGCACCCTCAGGAACGTGTATATGAATGTCCTTCTTTTCATAGAAGTCTTCTTCCAGTCCCAACGACGGCGCTCTGCTGCGTACAACGGTTTGAGCGGCCTGAATGGATTCCTGCATAACTTCGCCTAGTTGCCCGGTATATTTAAACTTGCCTTTACCAGACACGACAGCAGTTTCGATTGACAGCAACTCACCGCCAACCTGCGTCCAGGCCAGGCCGGTCACCTGCCCTACTTTATCTTCCTGTTCAGCCTTACCAAACCTGAACTGAGGCACGCCTAGATACTTTGACAGATTCTCCGGCGTCACAGATACGGAAGTGACATCTTTCTCGAGCAGTATTTCGGTAACAATTTTTCTGCACACTTTAGAGATTTCACGCTCGAGGTTGCGCACCCCGGCCTCACGTGTGTAGTGCCGAATGGTGCTTCTGATTGCATCTTCAGACAGCTCCATCTCTCCGGATTTCAATCCGTTGTCAGCGACCTTTCTGGGTATCAGATAGTTCTTCGCTATATGCAGTTTCTCGGTTTCTGTGTAGCCGGGAATCCGAATCACTTCCATTCTGTCAAGCAGCGGCGGTGGTATGTTCATGCTGTTTGCGGTCGCCACAAACATCACATCTGACAGGTCGTATTCCACCTCCAGATAGTGGTCAGCAAACGTATGGTTTTGCTCGGGGTCAAGCACCTCCAGCAGCGCAGACGACGGGTCGCCACGAAAGTCCGTGGACATCTTATCGATCTCGTCCAGCAGCATCAGCGGGTTTCTTGTTTCCGCCTTAGTGATGTTCTGCAAAATCTTGCCGGGCATTGACCCGATGTACGTGCGTCGATGACCGCGAATTTCCGCTTCATCCCGTACGCCACCCAGTGCCATACGGCTGAACTTTCGGCCAGTGGCGCGAGCGATGGACTTGCCGAGAGAAGTTTTCCCGACGCCTGGAGGCCCAACCAGACACAGGATCGGCCCCTTGGACTTCTTCACCCGCTTTTGCACCGCCAGGTATTCCAGAATCCGCTCTTTGACTTTCTCTAGTCCGTAGTGATCGTCTTCGAGGATTTGCTCCGCGGCAGCCAGATCTGACTTCAATCGGGAGCGCTTCTTCCACGGCAGATTAACGAGCGTTTCAATGTAATTTCGCACCACTGTCGCCTCGGCCGACATCGGCGACATCATTTTCAGTTTTTGCAGCTCGGCGGTAACTTTGGTTTTGGCCTCTGCGGTCATCCCGGCCGTTTCGATCTTCTCCGCCAGGTCTTCAATTTCATTTGGTACGTCGTCAAGGTCACCCAGTTCTTTCTGGATCGCCTTCATCTGTTCGTTTAAGTAGTACTCGCGCTGACTTTTCTCCATTTGCTGCTTTACGCGGCCGCGGATGCGCTTTTCGACCTGCAACATATCGAGTTCGCCCTCCATCAGGCTCATCAGGTATTCGAGCCGTTCAGGAGTGGATTCGATTTCTAGAATTCGCTGTTTTTCCTCGATCTTGAGTGACAGGTGCGCGGCCACGGTGTCCGCCAAACGCGAGGGGTCTTCTATACCAGTCAGAGACGTTAGAATTTCTGGCGCCAGTTTCTTGTTCAGCTTTACATACTGCTCAAACAGGCTCGTTACCGAGCGCACAAGCACTTCCATTTCTTTTTCGTCGAAGTCATCCGCAGCCGGTATAACCTCCGCATCAGCTGCGAAGAAACCGTCATCTGATTTATGGATGTTGGAGATACGAGCGCGCTGCCCGCCTTCGACCAGCACCTTGATAGTGCCATCAGGTAGCTTTAGTAACTGTAGTATGTCAGCCAGAGTACCGAAGTCATTGATGTCTTCCAGTTCCGGCTCGTCCACATCAGCACGCTTCTGCGCCGACAGCAAAATCTGTTTGTCGCGAGACATTGCCTCATCGAGCGCCAGAATAGATTTTTCCCGGCCAACAAAAAGCGGAATGACCATATGCGGATAAACCACCACATCCCGCAAAGGCAGTAGCGGCAGGCCGCTTTTCAGGGGTGAATCTTCGTGAGTTTCCGTGGAATCAGACATGCCGCCTCGCATTTAATAACGCTGCGGGAGGATCCCCACGGCGTACCCCAAATTTTAGGGCCGTGAAGGATATTTACAAGGGAAGCGCCACTATCTCGACAAAGCACGACGTTGGCGTGTTGAATGGTCGGGGCACAGGCTGTTGTTGCTGTGCCCCGATGCTACAAACGGTACTACCTAAGTAATTGAAGTAACAACTGGTTTGCTACCCGCCCGAGAGTATGTTTTTTACTCGTCTGACGCTGCGCGTTTGAAATCCTTCTCTTCCTGGTCGCCATCAATGCTTGACTCGTTGCTCGCGAACAGAAGATACGGTTTGGCTTCACCGCGGACCACGGCGCCGTCTACAACCACCTTTTTCACGTCTTCCATCTGAGGGAGTTCATACATTGTGTCGAGCAAAACATTTTCGAGGATAGTTCGAAGGCCACGTGCGCCAGTTTTGCGCTCAGTGGCTTTTTCAGCTACAGCAAAGAGTGCATCCTCGCGGAACTCGATCTCAACGTTTTCCATACCCAGCAGTTTTTCGTATTGCTTGGTAATCGCGTTCTTGGGTTCGGTGAGAATACGCACCAGCGCTTTTTCGTCGAGTTCGCGGAGGGTTGCTATCACAGGCAATCGACCAACGAATTCCGGAATCAGCCCGTACCGTACCAGGTCGTCCGCTTCAACTTTGGTAAGAAGTTCGCCAAGTTGCGCAGTCTCGTTTTTGGTTTTCACATCCGCAGAGAAGCCAATCCCGCCTTTCTCTGAGCGATCCCGGATGATCTTGTCCAGACCGGCAAAAGCACCACCGACGATGAACAGGATGTTGCGTGTGTCTACCTGCAGAAATTCCTGCTGAGGATGCTTTCTGCCGCCCTGAGGAGGAACCGATGCAACGGTACCTTCAATCAGCTTCAGCAGGGCCTGCTGTACACCTTCACCAGAGACATCGCGGGTGATTGATGGGTTATCCGCTTTACGGGAAATCTTGTCGATCTCGTCGATATACACGATCCCACTCTGAGCTTTGTCGACGTCGTAGTCGCACTTCTGCAGCAGCTTCTGGATGATGTTCTCTACGTCTTCACCCACGTAGCCAGCCTCAGTGAGAGTGGTAGCGTCGGCCATTGTGAAGGGAACGTTGAGCAGTCGTGCCAGCGTCTCAGCCAGCAATGTCTTGCCGGAGCCAGTAGGCCCAACCAGCAAAATATTACTCTTAGCCAGTTCGACATCATCTTTAGTGTCGCTCTGGTACTGCAGCCGCTTGTAGTGGTTGTAAACAGCAACTGCCAGTATCTTTTTCGCTTCGTCCTGACCAATAACGTATTGATCAAGTGTGTCGCGTATTTCCTGAGGCTTCAGCAGCTCGCCGGTTGCGCTTGCTGCTTTCTCCTGCATTTCTTCTGTGATGATATCGTTGCACAGGTCAACGCACTCATCACAAATGAAAACAGACGGGCCGGCAATGAGTTTTCGCACCTCATGCTGGCTTTTCCCACAGAATGAACAATACAGCAGCTTACTGTCGTCTTGATTCTTGTTGTCGCTGTCGCTCATCTAATGCAATTACCCCATGGTTGGCACCGGTAACCTTGCCGTTTTTCACACCACTTTGCAAGGCGAATACAACACGTCCAGTGTGCACAACTGCCAGTTATTTTGCTGTGTCGAATCATCGATTATCAGAAATCAGCTGGCGCTGGTTGCCTCTTTATCTCGATTTTCAACAACACGATCAATTAATCCATACGCGACGGCATCTTCGGCGGTCATGAAGTTATCCCGATCGGTGTCCTTCTGGATGACTTCGATATCCTTACCCGTATGTCGCGCAAGCACGTCATTGAGGCGATGGCGTATCGACAGAATTTCCTGCGCATGTATTTGAATATCAGTGGCCTGCCCCTGAAAACCACCCAATGGTTGATGAATCATCATGCGACTGTGCGGCAGCGCAAAGCGTTTGCCCTCCGCACCACCGGCCAGCAGTACAGCGCCCATGCTGGCGGCCTGACCGACACACAGGGTGGTAACATCAGGCTTGATAAACTGCATAGTGTCATAAATTGACATACCCGCTGTTACAGAGCCCCCCGGGCTGTTGATGTAAAGAGAAATGTCTTTATCAGGGTTTTCTGACTCAAGAAACAGTAGCTGAGCGACAACCACGTTGGCCATGAAGTCCTCGACCTGCCCTACCAGAAAAACGACCCGCTCCTTGAGCATGCGAGAGTAGATGTCGTAGCGCATTGAGCCGCGCGGCGTCACTTCCTCGACCGTCGGAATGTATCCGGTCGCTTGTGCGGAAGCCATAATGCTAGTCGGGGGAGTTATCATAGTAGTTGCTCTGAGTGCCAATTCTTCGGGGCGCGTAATCCGAATCTATCTCGTGCGAGGTCAGCTGGCTGCCTGGTTCTGCTCCGGGTTCATTACTTCTTTGAACTCCATTGCTTTTTCTACAACAGTCGCCTGCTGCAGCGCCCAGTCGGTTACCTGTTGCTCCAGTACCAACCCTTCGACGTTCTGTAGATATTCCTGGTTACCATAATAGTAGTCGACGACCTGCTTGGGATCTTCATATGAGGATGCGATCGACTCAATCGTGGATTTGACTTTATCCGGATCCGGTTTGATTTCGTTCTTCTTTATTATCTCAGCAATAAGTAAACCCAGCTTCACTCGACGTTCGGCGTCGCCCTGAAAAAGTTCGTCACCGAGTGTCGGAGCTTCCGACTGACCTTGACTTTGCATCTGTTCGACAATTTGCTGACGCAACCGACCAACCTCTTCCTTGATCATACTGGCAGGTATATCGAAAGTGTTCCGATCGAGAAGCACTTCCATTACGGCCTGCTTGTTACGATTGTCGAGAGCCTGTTCCAGCTCTCTCTCCATGTTCTTTTGGATATCGGCACGCAGCGCATCAACTCCACCCTCAGAAACACCAAAAGCACTGGCAAACTCGTCATTAACCTCGGGCAGACTCGACTCTTTTACAGCATGCACCTTGATTTCAAACGATGCTTCTTTACCCGCCAGTTCGGTTGCGCGGTAATCTTCGGGAAAGTTAACTGTGATGGTTTTCTCATCACCCTTGACTGAGCCGAGCAGTTGATCTTCGAATCCCGGAATCATCGAACCGGATCCAAGCACCAGCGGTGCTTCCTTGGCCTCACCACCGGCAAACGCTTCACCATCGATATATCCGCAGAAATCCATGACAACCTGATCATCATTTTCAGCGGGCCGGTCAACGTCGTTCCACTCGGTTCGCTGCTTGCGTAAGGTCTCGATCATTTCGTCGACATCAGCGGTGCCCACAGACGAGACTGTTTTTTCTATTGATGCACCGTCGAGGTCAGCAACCTCGATTTCCGGATAGACCTCAAATGTAGCGTGGTAGGAGAAATCATCGCTGGTTTCACCTTCACCCGCGACAACCGGCTCAATGGAGGGCATACCGGCGGGACGGTAGTTTTCCTGTTCCAGAGCTTCCTGATAACTCTTGTTGATGACATCGCCCAGCACTTCCTGCCGAACCTGCCCGCCGAAGCGCTTGCGCACGACCTGCATCGGCACCTTGCCAGGGCGAAAACCGTTGATTCGGGCGGTTTTTGCCAGAGATTTCAGGCGTTTTTGCACGGCGCTGTCGATTTCTTCCGCCGGCACCTGCACTTTAATTTTTCGCTCAAGTCCGGATGAAGATTCTTCGGTGACTTGCATGTAGACCTCGACCAGCCATCGAAGGGCTGTTTGTTAAATAGGCTGTTTCTAAACGACCTGCGCTGCGGACGCAGCGCAGAGTTAATGTATTTGGGTAAAAACCGGTTCAGATCAGGATACTGCCGGAACATCAATTTCCACATCGGAAAACCGCGTCAGCCAACTGTTAACCCATTGAGCTTCGCGAATCACCGCGATTATCGCACAACCGCGGTGCGCAATGCATTCGTCTGCGAATAACAACGTTTTCAACGGGACAACAGGATGATTGGTGCGAGAGGGGAGAGTCGAACTCCCACGGGTTACCCCACTGGAACCTAAATCCAGCGCGTCTACCAATTC